>JAGGXY010000118.1:0-9254 GCA_021162855.1 Methanobacteriota archaeon | reverse complement strand
TTGCTTGATTAAGCAACTTTTAAATATTTTTGTGAGTCTTAGGTATTATAGGGATGATAAGGAATAAAATGGTATTCCAATGGAGAGGTCTTATCGCATAAAAGAAATTCTTGGAATCCATCATAAACAGTCCAAGAGTGGTTAGAAAAGGGGAAAATAAGAGTCACCTAGCCCCTGCCCGAGACGCGAGCCCAGGCCAAACCCAAAAGGGCAAGGACTACCTAATTCAGGAAATAACAAGCCCAACCCCCCAATAAAGCCCTCCAATGAAACCTGAGGAAGGAATGGGCCCGCACAGAGGGTTAAAGCCTTGCGGAGCAGTAACAATTTTCATAGACGTTGATAGACAACCTACAACCACAACGCATTTATACCCCCTCCCGAAACATAATCCAGCCCACGACTGAAGCGTCAAAACCCCACAGCTTAAGACTATAGGGAAATGTGACGGACTCGAGCTAAGAATGTGGGGTTTTTCCTTCCCCTCCAATGCGGATGAGGAGGGGGAGTGGGATCACCCTGAACGGGGGCGAGACCAATGATATACTCCCGATGAACCCTGAGGGGGCTGAGGTTGATGTGCCCCAAGGCGGGCGTATGTCTATAAAGGACTACGCCCGCTGAACCCCTCTACCCACAATATACTCTGATACAAAACTACACAAAATGAATAGGCAGAGATGAACGGACAAAGTTATAAGCATCTCTACTGTATTGATTCACCGATATGAGCACCGACATACTAAAGGTTCTCTCGGAAGAGATCCTAAGGGAGATACTTAATGGGAATATCAAGAACAAGGATGACCTTCAAAGGTTGAAGATTAAGCTCTCAAGAATGTATAAAATACCCGTACCAAAGGACTCAGACATTCTCGCACATATTCCCAAAGAATATCTCAGTAAAGTGAGATATATTCTTGGTAGGAAACTTGCAAAAGTATCAGCAGGTGTGGCAACGATTGCTGTGATGACCTCTCCAGCTCCATGTCCCCACGGAAAGTGCATATATTGTCCCGGGGGTGTGGAGTTCGGAACTCCGCAGAGCTACACTGGACTAGAGCCTGCTGCCAGAAGAGGTCTTGAGTTCAACTATGACCCATATCTTCAGGTAAAACATAGAATTTCTCAGATAGAATCCATAGGACAGCCATCGGATAAGATAGAACTCATAATAATGGGAGGTACTTTCCTTGCAAGGGATAGAAATTATAGGGACTGGTTCATAAAACGCTGCTACGATGCCCTAAATGGCGTTGAGGCATCGAACCTCGAGGAGGCAATATACTTAAATGAACATGCAAGACACAGATGTGTAGCCCTTACTATAGAAACTAGACCAGATTGGTGCTTTGAGGCTCACGTGGATGAGATGCTTCGATACGGAACAACAAGAGTGGAAATAGGAGTACAGACGATATATAACGACATACTAAAATTCGTACAGAGAGGACACAATGTTGAGGACACGATCAAGGCCACAAGGATTGCAAAGGATGCAGGACTTAAGATCGTTTACCACCTCATGCCAAAGCTTCCAATGAGCGACTTTCAGAGAGATCTTAAGATGTTCAAGAGAGTGTTTGAGGATCAAAAATTCCGGCCTGACATGCTTAAGATATATCCAACGCTTGTGATAAAAGGCACAAAGCTGTATGAGATGTGGAAATCTGGAGAATACGATCCTCCTGACGATGAATATGTCATAAAACTTCTTAAAGAAGTGTTCAAGATAATACCGCCATGGGTAAGAGTCCAGAGAGTGATGAGAGATATTCCACGAGATGCTATAGATGCAGGTCCAAGAAAGAGCCACATGAGGGACATCGTTATAAGAGAACTCGAGAAAGAAGGAGTAAGAATCAGAGAAATGCGCTACAGGGAAGTAGGTTTCAAATACATAAGAGAAGGAATCACACCGAATCTCAACAACGTGGAGCTTAAAAGGATCGATTACGACGCTTCATGGGGTAAGGAAGTGTTTCTTAGTGTTGAAGATGCAGAGAAAGACATACTCATAGGATATCTAAGACTTAGACTCCCAAGTAAACATGCGCATAGAGTGGAAATAAGAGAAGTTCCAACGGCAATTGTAAGGGAACTGAAAATTGACGGACCTCCCGTACCACTTGGTGAAAAACCTCTGTTCGAATGGCAACATAGAGGATTTGGAAAACAGCTTATGATAGAGGCTGAGAAAATTGCATTCGATGAGTGGGGTGTGGATAGGATAGTAGTAACCAGCGGAGTTGGTGTTAGAGAATACTATAGGAAGTTGGGCTATACGTTATATGGCCCATATATGATGAAAAATAGAAAAAGGAGTCATCAGATCTGAGGAGCACCCTCTACTATCTTTCCATTCTCCTCCACGGTTATTCTCACGGGCGTTGGCAACTTCATACCTGCCCTCTTAAGTGCCACCTTTGCGATGTCTATCTTGTCCTTTGGAACCCTAGCTGTCATGACTATCTGACCTGCCTTCACACGAGCAGCTGTTCCAACGGGTTTCCCAAAGGCCATCCTCATACCTTTCGATATACGGTCTGCTCCTGCTCCCACAGCCATCTTGTGTTCCCTAAGCACGTGATGAGGATAAACTCTTATCTTCAAGTGATAACCACTTCTTCCGAGATGATCCATGAGGTACTGATTTGCAGCAACACGTGCCGCCTCTAATGCGTTATGCCTTATCTGAACACTTTCCTTAGCCACAAGGTGAACACTAACTGGAAAGTCTCCGCTAGGATCTCCCATGTCAAATATCACTATTTTAGGGTTTGGAACACCACTTATGTATTCCTTCCTTGTATAAGCAGGTCCCTTTATATGTCTCCACATCCTCGCTGGTTTCCTTGCCATATGAAATACCTCCTATGATCATGATTGCTACACATAAAATCTCATATGATATTTTATTGTTTTCGTGCTCTCGATCACTTCAGGATCAAAAGATAACAGAGCACACGCATACTTTAGCGCCTTTCTCGTCTCTTTCTTTTAGAAGTGAGAAACTTTGGGCCTAAGATCATGAGATGGGTCTTTGCTAAAACGCTTAAAGGCTGTAGGAGGAGAGGGGGTCTTAGGATCTTAGGTTTTGAGTGAACCTGAGGCTCAGAAAGGGCGTCAGAAACCGTGTATATTTCCTTAAACTCTTCTCTAAGTCTCTCAAGTAAAGACTTCTTTGAAAGCCCTTCCTGTATTTTCTTCCTTTTGGCCTCAGTACCTCTTTTTTTCCCAACATTGTATGCCTTTATTATCACGTTTACATCTATCCCTAGTGAAAGAGCCTCTTCTACGAGCCTTTTCTTCTCGTCAGCGACCCAAGAGAGGGTTTCCATGTGTCCATAATACCCTACTTCATAACCTAATTTATATGCTTTCCTAATGAGATCCCTTTCTCTAGCTTTCATGTCCTTTTGACTCAAATCTGTATCACCCTCTTTGTGACCTCAATACCAGAAGACGTAAAAACAATCTCAAAGATGTCCTCACTGTGTCTAGTCCCACGCATCTTTAGTACTTGGACGCCTCTTATCATCCTTCCTTCGTGAAGAAAGTGATGGAACACTATGAGACCATGCGCCATGAAGTGCTCTGGTTGATACTTAAGAGTTTCGTACATCTCTGAGATTATGATCGTTGTCACGTTGAACGTCTTTAGACCGCGCATGAACTTGACGAACTCCTTGCCATACGTGTCTGGGCTTATGCCCCTAAGCCCCATTATAGAGTCTATAACAAGTCTTTTTATCTTCAATGGCGGTAATATCTTGGAGAGAAAATGGTAGACGTCCGTTAAAGTAAAGTAATGTTCAGCAGACTCTATCTTGTGTGTGTAGGCAGTTAATATTCTTTCTATATAAGACTTTATTTTATCATCTCCGCATATAACGTTTTCCTCATAAGGAGCAAGGTCCACAAAGAAGAGCTTGTTTCTGGAGATAAGGTCTTTAATGGGGAACTTATATGAATTCGTCATGTCCTCGATTATGTTTGAGACAGGTTCCGATAGGGAGAGATATAATCCATTCTCTCCCATAAGAGCACCGTTCACTATAAACTGAACACTGAACGTGGTCTTTCCTGCCCCTGGAGGGCCTGTGACTATATACACCCTTCCAGAAATAAGACCTCCCCCCACGATCTCATCGAACCCTCTAACACCTGTTGGTAACCTTGACATCTGAATATCACCCTTTTAAACACATTACCCAACGGACATTCCCTCGAGGATCCATTCCTATTATATACCTAATACAATGCTCATAACATTTTGCATTATGGTGTACACGGCAGCAGCAACCCAAAATATAACCACGAGGTGTAGGAGTGGAGAATACCTATGCCCTCCCGAAAGATCTCTGAGCATAAGTCCAGAGAAGGCTGCATGAACTGCTATAACTGAGACTACCAAGAAGCTCGTAATGCTTAGATCATAGCTTACAGCGAATATTGGTATTTGTATTGGAAGTCCCGCTAACGTGACTTGAGACATGGTCTTGTTAAGCATTGCCATCATCTGAACCAGTACTGCCATAGACATCGCAACACCTATCGCAAGCCCGTACAGTATACCAGTAATGTTAGACACAAGGCTCTGCCTCTCAGTTCTTAAGGACAAGATCCTGGATATGCTATCTGTAATAAGTCTACTCACAAGATCAGGGTTTCCTCCAAGGTTCACAGAGTCTACAAACATTCTCGTGAATGTCTGAATTAGCCAACTGCCACTTTCATCCATGAAATATTCCCACGACATGACTTTATTTATCCTAGTCCTCAACCTCTTGTATAAGTTCCTTATGAGGGGCGTTAACTCCCCAAAATCATGTGAAAGTACTCTTTCCACAGCTCCAGTAAGTCCTTCTGTCGATGCTATGGCAGCAGCTCCTAAAACTCTTATGTACACTTCATAGTTCTTGTCTCGATCTCTTACCCTCTTCTCGTCCTTGTAAATGAGCACTCCAACTATGCTAAATGGTAACAAGGACGTAGATATGAACAAAGGCCAATACTGAACGAAGAGACCTGCGGGTACTAAGAAATAAAAGAGTGTTCCAAGTACAAATGACATGACAGTTGTTATAGGCAGATAGAATCTCGTAAGCAATCGATCGAACTCATAAGCTATATGCTTAGGCTTCCCATAAAGGGTTTCCTCAGGGAGTACGATCCTCAGGAGATAATATATCACACCCTCCACGATTGCATACGCTGAAATACCGGAAAAGAGGCACATTAAGGGATCAGCTCCAGTGAGCACCGGAAGAATTACGAGGAATGATAAGAGGAACATCGTGGACACAAGCGTCGAAACATATATTTCCCTCAATATATTCGCCAACTCGAGGGATGTCCTATATCTTGTCTCATATTCAACAAGCATAACTTTCTGCTCCTTCCCTAAGAACTCACTCAGGTTCTCACCGACTTCTATCGCGGAGGCAAGTCTCCTCATAAAGTCCCTCAAGCCATCGCTTATAACTTCCTCTGCTATCAACCTCAAAGATCGAGCAAGACTTATCTTCCATTTATCCACGAGCACCAGAACCTTATTAAATATCTCCGATATCTCACCATATGTTGGATCAGTTGCAATGCTTCTTATTATTTCTTCCCTTGGGATACCTGCAGCAGCCATTACTGCCATCTTCGTAACGGCTAAGTGCAGCCTTTCCTCTATTTCCCTACGTTTTTTCATTGCTTGAGATATGGGATACAAAAAGAGTGCAATAGTGACGTAAAAGGGGATCATGTAGAGTATATAACGAGTAATCCTAAGCTCATTTATAAGTGGAAAAACATGAGGTATGAGAAAGAAGACGAGAAAGAACATCACACTAGATATTGGAACAAGTCTTGTTGCCAGATATCTGGAAAAGGATATCCCATAATACTTGAAGAGCATTGCGATCTTCTCGTGTACTTTTATCTTTGCCATGACTCACACCGCAAATGGGAGACCTTCTCTACCGTATCTCTGGAACCTCACGATCACCCTGAGAACGTCATTGTATCTCAATATATTGTGCTCAACCATCTTTTTCAGGATCTTTGCCCTGAAAAATAGCTCATCATATACCTTTCTGGGATCGTCAAAACCCATCAATGGGGCTATCTTCTTCTCGAGGATATAACTGTTGTAGAGTCCTCTGAATATGTGCTTATCATCTATAGGATCCCACCTGAACACAGCTCTCGTGACGACGCCACCTAACTCCTTTCTGTAACCTTCTATTTCCTCTACTGATATCGTACGACGGACAAATGATCCTTTATAGTACATTGCTTGCTGGAATACTCCTATGTTCAAGTTATCTATGAACGTCACTGGTATGTTTATTGGACTACCTGTAAGCCTTTGTATCATCTTGGTAATCGAGGAGGCGTGGAATGTGGCCATAACAGGATGTCCTGTCTGCATTGCCTGGAAGGCTACTGCTGCTTCTGCACCTCTTATCTCTCCTACTATAATGTAGTTAGGTCTTGACCTTAATGCTGCCCTCAGTAGATCATACATTGACACCCTGCTCTCCTCAGGACCACTCTCCCTGGTAACTAGCCTCTGCCACGTAGGATGTGGTGGCTTAACTTCAGGTGTGTCTTCGGCCGTGTAAACCTTCCAATCATATGGTATAAACACAAGTATTGCATTTAGAAGCGTCGTCTTACCAGAAGCGGTTTCTCCAGATATGAATATACTCATGCCGTTCTCGACAGCAAGCCATAGATATGCTGCAACCTCCGCTGACAATGTACCCCAAGCTATGAGCTGTGTTATGCTTATGGGCTCCTCTTGGAACTTCCTTATTGTGAAAGAAGGACCCTTTAACGAGACATCAGTACTATATATTACATTAAGCCTAGAGCCATCTGGGAGAGAGGCATCCACTATAGGCCTCTGCTCACTCGCTGGCCTTCCAATGCGTTCCGTTAGGTTTGCAAGATATTCCTTAAGCTCTTCGACAGTATTAAAAACTATGTTCGTTTCCATCATTCCAAATATCTTATGAACAAGGTGTAGAGGACCTACACCAGTACAGTGTATATCTTCTATATAAGGATCCCTAGTAAGCGGTGTTAAGGGCCCTATTTCAACAAGATCCTTCTTTAAGTGATACCTTACTCTATCAAGTTCCTCCCTTGTCAGATAGATTTTCTCCTGACCAAAAAGACGAGAGATAAAGCCTCCTCCTGGTGTTGTAGTCACAACTCTATCCAAGAGCTCGTCTATTAGAGCTTCATACTCTTCTTTGCTCTCAGGAGTTTTTTCATATGGAGCAAGTCTAAGTATCATGTTTTGAATCCTCGTATATCTCTCGGGATCTATAGGCTCAGGCTCTATGACATTGTATCTTTTTTCTCCCTCTTCATCTGTGAACACATGAATGAATATTGGATCTCCAACCGGATATATTATAGAGAACTTCTCAAGCTCTCCTAAGTCTCTGGATAATACCTCCTTGAAATCAGGGTATTCACCGTATTTCTTTCTATACGCTTCCGCGTACCTTGCAAGGTGGGGATTTCTCTTCATTGCAAGAGCGAATTTCTGTGGTACTTCCGCTGGCATTTCACGCCACCTCCGCAATCTCTGTGAGAAGTCCTATCCTAGGAACCACACGGAATCCTATGACATCAGATATATCTGAATACGCGAGGTTAAATCTCCTCACAACAATGTTGTGTCTTACTTCGCCCCCTACCATGGATGTCTGGAGTTCCAGGTAAACATCAGCAGTACCACGTATAGCACCTAGGACTTTCTCGTCTAAATCTGAAGGATCTACCGTGATTACAACGGTCTTTTCCTTTAACGTTATCTTTTTCAGAAACTCTAGTGCAGTATAGACATTTTCAGGTTGTAAATCGTATTTGACTAGGGATGAAAACGTGTCAAATATTGTAACATTTGTAGCGAAGAGTTGCGGAGAAGACATTATGGTCCTAAGGAAACTCCTTCTTTCTTTTGATTTTCCTAGGAGAGGATATACAGGAAACACCTTTAACTTCTCGTCCAAGATGAACGTCACAACAGGATAGTTCAATGACTCCATCTGTTCAAGAAATCCCCTGAACGTGAGTTCAGTAGTGACATAAGTTACCGTATAACCATTTGAGAGAAGCCCATAAGTAAAGCGTTGTGATATCACACTCTTTCCACTGCCATATTCTCCCTCTAGAAGCACCAAAGCGCCCACAGGTAGGCCTCCCCCAAGCTTCTGATTCAACTCATCACGATCGAGGAACATGTTAAACACCTCAGGCATTCTTACCACCCAGACCTACCTGTGGGCTTATATCCTGAAGTACATCTCATCATAAACCCCATTATCGAGTACGACCTTTATCTTATGATCACCCGATGAAAGACTCTCTATGATCGTTATTTTAATAACAATGCCAGGACTCCATGCAGTGTATTCTCCTAATATCTCTATACTGAAGTTCCCTTCTGGAACCACGAACCCATCAATAATTATAGTTAAATCTGATGTTGATAATATACTCTTCCCTGTATTTTTAACGTATATTATGAGTTCGTTTGTCGTTGAGTTATAAGGTACGTTCTCCGGGTCATTTATTATCTCTATGTCAGATTTAAGGACATCTGAGAGCATGGTACCCCTCATGTCAATGTCCGAGGATAGTTTATAGGTAACTCCTGTGAACACTCCCGAGAGTACTACTGCAACTATCACAGATGCTATGAAGAATATCGACTTCGTCGCAGATGTATCAAAACCCATGCTTGTCACCCTCTATAACTCGGATAATCCTAAACATAATCACTGAGCACTGACACTACTGATAGTCTTCACACCACTGTCAGACACTATCATTACCCTGCTAGGCACTCTTTCATATGGAATAATAACATTCACAAGGTCTCCCTGAAAGGCCAGCTTTGTGTCGCTCCTGTCGTTAACACTATACGTGAAATCCGTAACATTGCCCACTAATATCCCATCCAAAAATATGTTTACGAGATCAAGGTTTAGAACTGTATCGCCTTCGTTCTCAAAAATGAGAACAAGGGTACTATTCGATGTATAATATGTAGCGTTAAGAATAACTAAACATGTGTTAAGCTTGGAATATAATATTTCATTATTGACCTTTTTTGCTTCGTCAACCTCATCTAAGTAATTAAAATAAGCCGCTCCCAAAGAAATTCCTATCAAAAGAATTGTAGAGAAGAGGACTGCAGCCACCGCTATTTCACTAAACCCCATAGTAGCCCTCCAAGC
>JAGGXY010000077.1:0-7934 GCA_021162855.1 Methanobacteriota archaeon | reverse complement strand
TCCAGCCCCTTTTCCTCGCATACTCTCCTATCATTGTAATCTGTCTCTCCAAGTCATCCTCCTGCGTGTGAGTTGAGGCCCGCGCATACTCAACTATTTTCCCATTTTCATGCGTTATTCCAAGCGATGGTGAGTACTGAGAATTCCACTTGCCCGCTTAAGAGTATAGGCCTTCCCTTATCACCATACAATCACAAATGCATTTAAATACCCCTATGCTACTAAGCAGTTTCACAAGGCAATTTCAATTAAATACATTAAGCCTTGATTTCACTTAATTGTTTCTTGCACTTAAAACAAGGTTAAAACTTTTGATATATACGAAAATCTACAATAGAATAGTCCTAATAATGAAATGAAGAGTTATATCTGAGCCTTGCGAAACTGTTAAATATTTGATAGGCGAGCATCATACTTGGCAGTTCGACAAGACCTGTCCCGAATGTGGCGGGGGATAAAGCACCGAAAGGGACAAGCATAAGCCCATACCCAAGGATGTGGGTTCCTAATCCAAAAGAGTTTGAAAAAGAGTAAGAATGTATCTTGGGAGGTAGTGCTCCTTTTTATCTATTTCTCTCGATCGGTAGTCTCATGCGACTACACACGAGAAGGATCAAAATACCTATAAGAGGCATCACAGAGAGTTCTGTAAGCGCTAACATTAAACTATAGTGTTTTGCGATGTTAGTGACTATAGGAGCTATTGCGTTTGCTGAGTTCGAAATAAGTCCCAGAGCAAAGGCTGCTTGTGGGTATATGTCCTTAGGATATACTGCTGGAGCAGATGTCCAGAACGCAGGTCCAGTTCCCTGTATAGCTCCAACGAGTACCGTGGCCCAAAGAACAAGCTCATATGATTCATCAATAAGCCCTTTTGATAACAAGAGCATCCCTACGAGGCTTATAAGATAAGATATTATCATTACAATAATGATCGCTCTGAAAAGCCCTCTAGGATTCGTGTTTCTCTTCGAGAGCGTGTAACCTACGTATCCCATTATTATAGACCACAGGGCCTTAGACACGTTTAGAGTACTGTTTATATTATATATCATAGGCTCACTCCAATTGAGGTCATATCCAACGGAGGTCACGAAGCCTATAACAGTGAATATTACCCATAGAGCTGGGAAGAACGTAAGACCTAGTACCCAAGTGAAGGGTATCTTGAAGGGGGACTCCTTTACACTCTTGCGCTCTTCAACTATCGTGAAGTCCTCTGAGAGAAACCACCAAATAGCAAGAACAGCATACATTGCCAAACCTGTTACTATAAAAGTAAGCTTCCAGCCTATGAGCCTAATTAATGTCTTAGCATAGATACCTCCTAAGAGGCCACCCCAAAATATTCCTGAAAGTATTATTCCCTTAGCAAATGGTCTTTCGGCAACAAATAATCTTCCAATCTGTGTGCTAAATAATGGAACCATGGATATCACAAATCCCTGAATAAATCTCAATGCTACTACCATCCACCAATTAGATGCATATGGTATAATCATTTGAGGTATAGCTGCAAAGCTTATTGCCGTCAAGATGGCCCGTTTGAAACTTCCCTGATAAAGTCTCGTATTTCCAAGAAGAAATGCAAAGAAGAGTCCTACAACGTATGCTGTATGTTGATAATCGTATATTTCTGAGGTTATCCCATAGTGCTCTATTATGAATCCCTTCGCAACGCTCATAAGGCTCAAAGTGCTTAACCCAAATGTGATTAATATTGTGTCAAGGATGACACTTTTCCAAGCTTTCATGGATCATTCCTCCGAAGTTCTCGTGATTGCATGAAGTTAGCATAAAATATTCAGTCAATGAATATCTTTTCAAGATTTTGATTGCTATTTGATCTCAATGCACTAAGTGGTTATCCAAAGAGTATATAATAAGCTAATACTATGAGAGAAGGAATTAGACTTAGAATGATAGTTCTAGAAACGGCTTTGACGGATTCTTTACCTGCAGGATTCACGTAGAACACCTTGTCAGCATAACTAAGGATAGTTGCAAGCGTGGAGACTATAACTGCTGTTTTAACGTCAAGAAGACCACTAGCACTCATAAGAGCTACACTGCTTACAACTGCAGCTCCAGAGACAAAGCCTCCTATGGCGAGGACATAAATTGCCTCCTTGAACCTGTTTACGATTACTGCCGTTAATACGTAGAATATCAAAAACAGTAAGGAAAACTTTACTGCATTCTTAAGTCCTAGAGGAGATTCTATTTCAATATGGACAACTTTTGCTTTGTCTTCCTGAGATCTGATAATGTAATAATAAGACATTCCAAGAGAAATAATTATCGTTGGTAATATCATTCCAAAGTAGGAAATAATGTATTCATTTATGGTCTTTATAGAGAATATTGCGATTATAACATTTCTCAGAAGCATGGTAGTATTCGTAACGAGAACACCTGCTATCAGTGTTCTTCTCAGCAGAGGGTCAGCTCCTAGTCTGGTTGCCAAACTCAACGTTGTGGCTTCTGAGTTCACAAGCCCTCCAAGAAGAGCAGAAATTATAGACCCTCCCCGCACGCCTAGGATTCTCATTGCAATGAATGACATAAAAGAAATGACTGAGATTACTATAATTATGTATACGTACCATCGTAAGTCTATAAGCCCGTAGATGACGCCCTCAGGAAGAAGAGGATAAATTATGAGAGCTATCACGATAAACTCAAGAGCCTCCATGAGCTCACTTTGAGATATGCTTTCTGCAATGGATTTGAATAGAGATCTTTCAAGACCTAAAAGTACGGTGATTACTGTCACTACAGCTGCTACGGCTATTTGTCCCATACCAACAAGAATTCCCACAAGAAAAGTGGAAAAAGCTATCGTACTTGTCGTAAGACCAGGAACTCCCATAGAATAATGGATATATGCTATCAAAATTGCTAAGGTTATAGAAAACAAAAGACCAATAATTATTAACGTATAATCACCTATTTCTTCGGAAATCATGTACAAAATTGTCCCACTCACGCTGACGAGAGGAAAAGTCCTTACACCAGCTATCATGAATCTTTTTGCTCCCCTTCTTTCCCTTTCGAGCCCTATAAGGAATCCCATAAGGAAGGATACAAGTATTTTTTGAATGGCAATCAATGGATCCATGCTCACGCAGTTCACCATGTCCAATTTAGGGGAACATAGTATGTACTAACTAATGTTATTAATAAAGTTAATAAATTTAAGGCTAAAGAGAAAATTAGAGGAATATAGGAGCAAATAGAAGAGCAACTATGCTCATCAGCTTTATAAGGATATTCAAAGAAGGCCCTGCTGTATCCTTTAGTGGATCACCAACAGTATCTCCGACTACTGATGCCTTATGTGCATCACTACCTTTTCCGCCGAAGTTACCTTTCTCAATGAATTTCTTCGCATTGTCCCATGATCCTCCGGCATTTGCCATGTAAACTGCAAGTAGGAATCCAGATGCTGTTGCTCCTATTATGAATCCTCCTACAGCCTCCTTACCAAGTGCTGGAATAATTCCTACTAGAACTGGTGCAAGGATTGCACTAACCGTTGGAAGAATCATTTCTTTAAGTGCTGCTTTCGTAGAGATGTCCACACATCTTGAATAATCTGGTGTTGCCTTTCCCTCAAGTATTCCTGGGGTTTCTCTGAACTGTCTTCTGATCTCATTGACCATTTCCATGGCTGCTCTTTGGACAGCTCTTATAGCCATAGAGCTGAATATGAAAGGCATAAGGGCTCCAAGAAATACTCCTGCAACTATAGATGGATTCGTTATCGTAATGTCTTCACCTACGATATATTTACTATAGTTTGCGAAGAATGCGAGAGCGGTCAGTGCAGCACTTCCTATTGCAAAGCCTTTTCCTATGGCTGCAGTGGTATTACCCACAGCATCAAGGTTTTCAGCCCTCTTTCTAATTTCCTCTCCAACCTTTGCCATCTCTGCTATTCCTGCAGCATTGTCTGCTATTGGACCATATGCATCCATGGACATCGTCATTGCAAGCGTGCTGAGCATGCCAACAGCAGCAATGGATATGCCATAGATTCCAACAAGCTTATATGAAATTATCATGGCAAGAGCTATTGTGATCATTGGAATCATAGTACTCATCATTCCAACAGACATTCCCGCAAGGATGTCTGTTGCAGGCCCTGTGGTAGCTGCTTTAGCAACGTCCTGTGTAGGTTTGTATTGGTCTGAAGTGTAGTACTGTGTCACAAATCCTATGACTATTCCAGCAATAAGGCCCAGTATTAGTGAGAAGAACGTCTTATACCATGACATCACGATCTTAGATCCTGTTATTATATCACTAACGCTGACTTCTGGAAGGATCATATATGCAACTATTCCTGAAAGCAAAGCCGTAAGGACAACACTTGTCACACTCCCCATATTAAGGGCCTTAAAGACGTTTTCTCCCTTATAGTTAGCTGTTATGAGAATTCCAACTATAGATGCTATGAGTCCTATAGATGCAACAAGTATTGCATACTCAGCGTACTCCTTTAGACCTAGAGCTATTCCTATTGCTATTGTTGCTATTATTGAACCTACATACGACTCATAAAGGTCTGCACCCATCCCTGCAACGTCTCCAACGTTGTCACCGACATTATCCGCTATTACTGCTGGATTTCTGGGGTCATCTTCTGGAATTCCTACTTCGACCTTTCCTACGATGTCTGCACCTACATCAGCTGCCTTTGTGTATATTCCTCCACCAACTCTAGCGAATAGTGCTATCGAAGATGCCCCAAATGAAAAGCCAAATAATATTGCAGCAAGTTTTTGAGTTTCATGAGAAAAGGCAAGATATGCCGCAGAGACCCCAATAAGTCCTAGACTTGCAACACTGAGGCCCATGACTGCTCCTCCAGTGAACGCTACCTTAAGTCCACTAGGAATGCCTTCTTTAAGAGCGTTTGTCGTTCTAACGTTCGCTATTGTAGCTGCGCTCATACCAAAGTAACCAGCTATTGCAGACAGTATTCCCCCAAATATAAACGTAATTGAAGATCTGAAATCAAGACCTTGTTCTGAGAAGAGATACCCAATAATAAACAGAATAACGAACATCACTACGAGATAAATGGCAAGAGTTTTGTACTCCCTTTTCAGGAATGCTTGTGCGCCTTCTCTGATGTATCTAGCTATTCTTTTAGCTTCTTCGGAGCCTTCGTCTTGTTTCTTCACCCAGTAATAGAAGTAACTTGCTAGTAACACTCCGAAAATCCCTATTATGAGCCCTATCCATGGGTACTCCATAAGAACACCTCCCTAAGGATAACATTAGAAAATATCCTAAGTATTCCTAGTGAGTATGTGTTCTTAATCGAATCGCGATAGATATTATATCGTTTACACTTGGTTCACGAGATATAGGAAATGTCTTAATATAAATGTTTTTGAGCACTCTCAGTTTAATATCGCTGTTTCGTATTAGCACTTGGTGTCTTTTTTGCCCTAAAAGCAAGTTTTACAGCTTGTTTGTCTTTTTCTGTTAGGACATTCTTGGATTTATATTTTAATCCTAACAGAACCCATATGTAATGATCTCTTAAGGATACTTTTCTTTTTAAACCCCCCTAAGATGACACGTTCTGAATTGAAAAGCCTTGCCGTTACATATAACAATGCTAGAAAGATTCCCAGTAGATAACTAATGGAGATCAGACATATCATTATGTTGTTTGCAAATAAGCCCTTCATTATTATTATCGTATTCATGAATGGATCAAGCATCAACAGATAAAGCTTTGGATCTGAAAGCCTTATGGGCACGTACATGAAAAAGAACGCTGGAAGTGCAAGGGGCATTACCACAAGGCTAGATATGGTCGATGCTGTTCTGACACTGTCAGAAAATGATCCTATTATTAGACCTATCATAGCACCAATTCCTGCAGTGAACACTATGCTAGCACCTAATAGAAGCGCACCTTTTACAGTGAATATATCCGACATGCCTGTAAGGCCAATGATGCTAATATTTTCCTCAGCTATTGAATTCATGAGGCTTTTCATATATAATACAAGTCCAAAGATATAAAACACGGCCATTATCGTCGCCACTACAATCATTCCAAGGACTTTACCTATCACGATGTTCCTCCTTCTCACTGGAAGCGTGAGCAGGGTTTCTAGTGTCTTATTTTCTCTTTCCTCACCCATATTGCTTGCAGCTGTTGTTGTTGCATAGGTGGCTAGGAGGAACATCATTATAGGAATTATAAAACCTGCGCCGAGAGTTCCAAAGAGTTCCTCTGGAGATCCTGCTATTATTTTTCCTTTATAGTACGTGTACGGATGTTCCACTATTGGATTATAGACAAAATTAGGAGGGAAACCTGGATAATATTTTGCTATGATGAAGTAGTTTAGTGTTTTCCCTAAGAGTGTTATAAACTGGTTAATGGCTCCTGACTTTACGTTCCCGAACATACTGAAGGGATCTTCTGGGCTCTTGTAATATGTATATACATTTGTGCTTTTTCCAAGAAGCACATCCCATGTGAAGTTCTCTGGAACATATATTACCACGTCAGCTTCGTGGGACAGATAATTTCTGATTATGTCCTCTGGAGGATTTCCTGAGTGAACTTCTCCTATGACATAAATCCTATTAATAAGTGCCGTTATGTTGTCCTGATATTCAGACAGGGATCTCCAAAGATCTTCTATCGACGTATTCGTTGGGGCACTCTTTACAAGTCTTATATTATATATTTTCACACCCTCTTCTTGAGATGAGTTTATTATTGCCAGTACAGAAAGGAAAGCATTTACGTTTTCAGGTGCTGGATCAGCACATATTACGATAACGTTAATGCCCTCCGAAGTAATTTCTTCTACACTACTCTTGACCCCAGTGCCTACGATGTTGCCTATTATGTATAAAATAAGTATGGGCATCATTATCCCTAAAATGAAATCCCTTCTCTTAATGATCCTAAGTTCTTTTTTAAGTATTGTGATAAGATCACTCCTCAAAGGATCTCACCACCTTCTGGAAGACTTCTTCAAGGTTATTGGCATCGTATTTTTTCATTAGATCCTCAGGTGAGCCTATTTCAAAGATCCTTCCCTTGTGAATTATTGCAACTCTATCACAAAGATATGCAACTTCAAGCATGTTGTGGCTTGATATTAAGAATGTGGTCCCAAGATCTCGCTCATTCTTTATTATATTCCTTATCCTAACGGCATTAATCACGTCTAAACCGCTTGTGGGTTCATCCAGTATTGCGAACTTAGGTCGTGTCATTAGCGTTCTAGCTAAAAGGAGCTTACGAACCATACCCTTGCTATACGTTCCTATCTTGCTATATATATCTGGTCCGAGGTCTGCTATTTCAAGTGCCCTTTTTATAGCATCTTGATCGTCTATACCATAAACTTCTGCCATGAACTTCAAATATTCCATTCCTGTCATGTCTTTATATGCACCTGCTTCCTCTGGTAGATAGCTTATGAGTTCTCTAACTTTCTCAGATTCTTTTATAACATCATATCCAAATACCTTCACATTTCCAGACGTAGGTTTAAGTAAAGTTGCTATGATCCTCAGTGTTGTAGTCTTTCCAGCACCATTAGGTCCAATAAGTCCAAAGATTTCACCTTCTCGTATTTCAAAAGATATTCCTCGAACTGCTGCGAAGTTTTTGTACTTCTTCACAAGGTCCTTGACTTCAACAGCAATTTTCAAGAGACATCCCCCTCATAGCTGTGGGTAGCATCTATTGGAGAATTCCAAAGTTCTAGCCATATATGCATATATACAATAACTATTTATTGCTATTTTCCTACGTTTATAAAATTGTTGTTTGTAAAACCTTGCCCTTCAAACCAAGGATACACTAAACCCCTACTAAAATATTGGAATACTTCGATGATACCCCTAGAGGAGAGAAAACAAACAATAACCCATCAGATAAC
>JAGGXY010000080.1:0-7886 GCA_021162855.1 Methanobacteriota archaeon | reverse complement strand
TGGCTTTCGGGGGAACGGTGACTCCCCACATATCGGGGATCGTCACATTATAATGAAATAAGCTCTGAGAGTGTTTAAAAATTGCAGGGAACATTAAATACCAAACTTTACGCTTTTTACCATCTACGAAACAGCCTAGGAGTAGCGGATAACCAGAACGGTTAATCAAAGTGTTTATATTCCACAAGAAGTTCAATATATCGATAATCGATATATTACATAAACATATAGTTATTAAATACTATCTTAAGTACTATCATCAAGGTGATCCCAATGAGTTTCCCAGAGAAACTCGTGAGGCACGCGAAGCTAGTCTTAGTGATATGGGTAATAGCTACAATCCTTATGGCACCACTTGCCCTTAAACTTAATGAGATTGTTTTATACAAAGAGACGGAACTCTTACCAGAAGCATCAGAGTATAAGAAAGTTGAGGAACTCTGGAAGAACCTTAAAGTGAACTATAGTGGGTTTTCAGCAGTATTAGCTGGTGACATAATAATAGTTGAAAATATGAAATTCCCTGAAGATGGATATTCCTGGTACTTAGAGTTCAAAGAGAGAGCACTCTCAGAGGATCTTGCTAAAGACGTTTACTCAGCATATGACATTCGAGATCAGACCGAAGAGAACGCAAGGGAAAACGTCACTATGATGTACAATCAGATGTATAACGCTGCTGAGATGATTAACAACTCTCTGAACGATCTCGTGAAAAACGTCACGTTGCTAAGCGAGTCTCTTTGGCAGATGTACAATGCAATGGAGAGTCTAAGAAGTTCCCTAGAAGTTTTAATACCTGTATATAATCAAACAATAGATGCACTAGAGCAAGCATATAACAGTACTTTGATGTTGCAAGAACTTCTGTTAAATGGATCCTATGCTCTAGATGAAAACATAGAGAACTTAACATCCAGTATAAAGTCATTAGAGGCTCTAACTATTGAACTCAAGAGCGGTCTTCTAGCACTAGATGAAAACTATACGGAGCTTTATGCTACCCTTAAAGAGGTCGAGGATCTTGAAAAGATGATAAACAACACGATATCCCTTTTGAATAGCGTTATATACAAGGTAACAAGTCTTTATAATCTTATTGTCTTCGACACCATAAGAGTTCACTTTTATCTAATGAAAGCCACAGATGCGTACATAACTGGACTTACTAATGACGACATCACTAAGATCTTATATCTGACGAATTGTACCCAAATAGCTCCTATATCACCCCCCTCTGCAGACTTCATTGAATTAGTATACTACTCCGTACTTAATATAACGTATGGAAATCCCCAAAGTGCAAATGATACCACGCTGATATTCCTAGGGAAAAACATTGCAGAAAACATAATACTACAGTATAACTATAGTCCTGAGACCCTTGCACTCGTAAAATCTGTATTAGATGAGTATGATAAGTTATTCTTAGAGAGCTATTATACATGGTCTAACGGTAGTGACACTGCCTTGCTGGATACCCTCGTTTACATTCCTAGAGAAACACCACCTGTGAGTTCATGGCAGAGTCAAATAGCACTACTTGGCGCGATAGACTCACTAGGAAAGAACTCCATAAAGATGCTTTCAAACTCAGATGTTCTGATATCTATAATAGCCTCACAAATGCCAGCAGGATACGCAGATATATCCACTTTCATTGCAGGGCTTATTTTGAATTCATCAGTAGCTCTTGGAAGTAACCCCCACTATAATGATGTCATAAACGCTACAATAAACGTAACAAAAGAGATAACTTCGTATATTGGAATGTCAGAGCTTTCGGATGATATCCTAAGAACACTTATTGTCTCTGGAGCATCCCCAGAAATGGCTTACATGATCATGAGAAACACGCTTACAAATGAAACGTACATAATGCTACTGGACGTTGTGTACACATTCGACAAGAATGCCTCTGGAACTCTTAAAGTCGTTGGAGTTCTAAAGAGTGCCCTCTTAAGCGTGCTGGAAAGCCAGATACCGAAAGAGATCCCTGAAGATCTTTTAATAAGTGTTGTAGAATGTGCCATTGGAGAAATATCCAACGATGAACTTCTTGAGATCTCTAAAAGCTACGCAATTAGCATGTTTAAACAAATGTTCACTGAGCAACTCGTGACATATGGTTTCCCAGAAGATCTTGCTGAGACCCTGTCCAATGATATTGCTGAAAACTACACGTTATATCTTGAAAATTCCTCATTTGTAGTTGAGAGGGCCATATACTATGTAGCAGCAATGGCTCCGTCAGGTATTTCGAGAGATGTTCTAATATCCGCTCTCATGGATATAATGAACGGTAGCGATGTCCGTGAAGTTGCTATACAAGTGGTTTTGGGTTCACCAGAAGTTCCTGAAGACGTTAAGCCAATGCTAGCACAAGCGCTGAGAGTGCTTGGATCAAGCCCAGATGAGACAGCCGTGAAGAACTACATAATAAATGTCATAGTATCATCAGCACCTGCTGAAGTTCCAGAATTCATTGTAGAGGACCTCAATGAACTTTATAATAAGTCTATCTTAAGAGAAGACGTGTTATACATCGTAGTGGATGATTTAGTATCTATAGTCCCAGAGGAAGGTAAGAAACTCCTAGATTACATAAGAGTCTATGGAACGAACATCACGAGAGATGAATTAAATACCATAATAAAGGATCTACTAATAGTTCCTGAAGACGCCAAGTCAGCATTTGAGTCTCTTGGAATAAACCCAGAAGAATTTGTGAAGGATATCGCAGATAACTATACTTACAATAATATTGACGTTATAGAAAAGTACTCTAAGCTTGTCTTCAACAAGATCTGGGAGACCATCTTTGAGGATATACACGGAATCTTAGTATCCAATGATAACAGATCTTTTGTAATAGTGCTTAACACAGACAGCTACGAGAAGGCCATAAGAGCGTATAACATAGCAAAAGAGACTCTTCCAGAGGGTGCCAATGTACACATTTTCGGAGAGCACATCATGAACGAGGAGCTTTCATCATTTGGCAAGAAGGAGGCGAGTCGCATACAACTTGTCTCGACACTTTCCGTGATAATAATTACCATAATTGTCATGGAGTCGTTCTTGGCATCTGTGTTACCGTTCATAGGAATAGGAACAGCTATAACGATGAGCTTGGCTACCGTATACATCCTTGGGCACCTAGGGCTCATTGATGTAAGTAGTTATTCAAGGACACTACTAATAACTGCTCCCCTAGGACTTGGTGTCGATTACGCAACATACATGGTAAGGAGGTTTAAGATAGAACTAGCAAACGGGGTAGACTATCTTAAGGCTGTTGAAATAGCTCTCAGAGAGTCCTTTGCAGGGATATCTGCGAGTGCGTTTACTGACATGGCGGGATTCGCAGTGTTAGCATTAGCGTGGGACTTCCCATTCATGAAATCCTTGGGCCTAACACTTCCTATAGGAGTTGCGTACGTTTATGTGTCAAGCCTTATAGTAACGCCTTCAATACTTGTACTCACTAAGGGTAGGAAGTGGTTCTGGTATCCTTACGACATTGAAAAGACGAAAAAGAAGCTTCAATCACTGAGAAGCATTGTCGTAAGAAGACTTTCAGAGCCTAAAGTAGCTTCTGCATTGTTCATAGTAATAATAGCGTTAGGAGCCTTCATGGGATACGAAGCGTTCACCATAGAGCGCAGTCATGATTACACCGTTTTCTTACCAATTAATAGCAAGTCATATGAAGCCTACAACTTCTACGTAAGTAATTACGACATAGGATCATTGATTCCCATAAGGGTTGTTGTAGAATTCGAGGACCACTGGAAGAACCACGTTGACGTTATAAGAAACCTCGTTGAAGAGATAAAGAACGTAGAGAACGTCGCACATGTAACGTCAGTCTTGGACAACGAGTCTTATTCATCGAAGAATGGTAAAATTGTCGGAATAGAAATTACACTGTCTGTGAACCCTCTCTCCCTTGAAGGTATGAAAGCCGTCCAGAGCATCAGGAAAATTGCACATTCATATAGGACAGACGACATCAAAGTATACGTTGGTGGAGAGCCTGAGGCAAGCAAGGAAATAGAGGATCTCCTCGATTCGGAGTTCTATGGAAAAGTCCTTCCAGCGGCCATCATACTAATGTTCATCACACTCTTCCTGACATACAGAAGCCTTCCAGTGACTGTTATAATACTTAGTAGCCTAGGTATTTCGGTCTTTGGAGGACTTGCGGCAACGAAGTGGGTAGCAGAATACATGAACATCCCCATACCATGGTTCCTCCCAATAATCCTCGTAAGTGTAATTATAGGTGTAGGCATAGACTACAATAGCTTCTACATAAACCGCGTAAGAGAACTCATGAGGACACTAAACGCAAAGGAGGCTGCTGAAAGAGCATCTGCAGAGTTCAGTTTATTCATCATAGGACTATCCTTCATCGTAGCAAGTGCATTTCTATCAATGCTTGTTTCAGAAAGCTGGGGAATAAGAGAAATCGGCATAGCATTGTCTGTTGCAGTCCTATTTTCAGCAGCACTGGGAGCGTACTTATTCCTACCAGTAGTCTCAGTACTCCTAGGCAGAAAACTATGGTGGCCAAGAAAGAAGTTCTAAGAAACATATATATCCCACTTTCCCCTTAATTCTTTTTAGGGTGGAGCCCCGAGAAGGGCGATGGCCCTTAGGAGGATGAGGAGGCTCCGGGTTACCCGCCGTTGTTAACTGTTTCTGGGCACAATAGAGTTAATTTTTCACTTTAGAGGCCTTTTAGACATTTATATGTTTCCAGCTGGTTTTTCCTAATAAAAGAGGTCTAAAAAGCACATGAAAGAATCCTCTCTTCAGCGGGTAGGTACTTGATCACTACCTCTTGAAGAAGGATTAATATAGGTGAAATTCTACTAAGAATAATAGCCCGGGAGGGTGGGCTTAGAGTCAGTGATCCAGTCTCTCGGGGTTGTAATCCCGAGAGACTGGCGCGTTCGAATTTAATAACGTTGATAACCCAAAACAGCGGTGCCATTAATGAAAAAATTTAAAATTTTAACATTGAAGATGGCACCGCTGTGAAACCTTGCCACCCTCCCGGGCAAATTGTTAGGCTTCTTAGAAAACTGATAATACAAATAACACGTTAAACAGTGTAAAAGCGTTTCCATATTGGAACTACTTTCTTTAATTCTTCTATATACCATGAACAAGCTTCAAAAGCCTCTTTTCTATGTTCTGATGCAGCTGCTATGACCACTACATTTTCTCCCGGAGATCTTTTTCCTATTCTGTGTATTACTATTAGATCCTTAAGGTTAAACTTAGATATCGCTTCTTCCCTAAGTTCTTCGAGATATTTCTCTGCCATTTTTGGATAGTGTTCATAGGCAAGGTATTTAACCTTCTTTCCGTTCTCATACTCCCTTACTATTCCTATGAACATGACTACAGCTCCTATGTCCTTGCTTGCTTTCTTTATGGTGTTAAGGACTTCGTCAAGTGAAAAGTCCTCTTCTTGTATTATCACTTTGTCCTTGCTCATGAATGTTCACCTGCTATGGATTTTATCCATTTGATTAATATTTCTTTCTTCTTTGGGTATATATTAAACGAAAATATGAGGGATATGACGTCATCTCCCTCGCTGACAACTATGTTTCCTTTGTAAGCTTCCTGTTTGTCTAATCTTAGGTATAGGTGATATCTTTCATCTATACGTTCTTCCAAGGTTGCTAAAACATAATTCTTATTCGCCTCTGGCTCGAGTATTCTCTTAAGGATTTCCTCCACTTGTTTTTTCTTAGAGATCTCTCCATGAAGAATTATTATTTCGTTTCCAAAGTACCCCTTTGTCCTGGATACTGAGATCTCTATGTCTTCTCCTAACACGTTTTTTAAGGCTTTTATGACCTTGTTCATGTCCTCTGTAGCATGCACTATTGCCCTAAATGCAACTCTTGAAGGGATTACTTTTCCTCCTAACATTCCAAGTCCCTCATATCCTTTGAATGTGCTCTATACGTAGTCCCTCATTTTTCAAGAAAGTGTATGTAGCATAAAATTGAAGATGTGGATAATTCTTTACTTTCATTATTTCCATGATTCTAAGTTTTTCATCCACTGATTTTCTTTCAGAGTATAAGAGAAACGCTATGTCGCTAAGCGATATTATTTTCCTTTCTAGCTCTGGGTTAAGATCCTTTTCTATAGCTATTATAAAGAAGTTATCCTTGATCTTCGAGAGAACTAACATTGCTGTTATCATCTTGAAGATCTCTGCCAGGGGATAGTCATCTCCAAGCATATCTATAAAATCTATAAGGATCTTTGACCTTGAGAACTCATGTATTTTGCTTATTAAAAATGTCATTATATCCATAGATTCTTCCATTTCTTTGCTATGCTCCAATAACGTCAAAAGATCTCCTGTTGAAAGCAACTTAGAGAGTCTTTCTATTGATACTGCTATCTTCCTGAACACATATGATCCCACTTCAAGCACTTTTACATCCTTTGGATCGCCAATCTTGTATATTTTAAGAGCTCTAACGAACTCTTCACATGTCTCCTTTCCAATGAGAGCTATTTTATTATATTCCTCCCCTGAAAGAAGCACTGTTTTGGCAAATATTTCGTATCCTGAGTCTGGAGTGCCGACTATTGATATTATTCCCCCATTCATTTCAACATCAACAAATAAACGGTTCAAATCCTTTATTCCAAAATCTAGCTTACCCACGCGAAGCACCGTCCTGTGTCAGTGACTTTTTTAAACATACATACTGGCTAGATAAATATTATTCCATCGCTTGTTATTCTGAACGATCTCCTGACATCAGAGTACATAGTCCCTCGTGCCTTTAGAACTTGAAGCCATCTGGACACCCCAACGGGCGATACATCCATTGAGAGGAGTATGATTACATCTGCGACATAGGATTCGAAATCGTAGTGTAGCACGAGCTCAGTACCTTTAGTTTCTACTTCACTTGTCATAAGGATCACAGCCTTAGTCTCAAATGCAAGCTTTGATAAATTCATAAGAAATTCCCTGTAGTCGCTTCTAGACTCAAAATATTCCTTAAGACTTGTTATGGAATCTATTACGACCTTTCTAACGTTAGATTTCTTTATGAAATCCGATAGAAGCTGAAGTAGGGTTTTATCAAATTTCCTTATAGCACTTTCCTCTAGAACTGATCGAAGAATATCAAAATCCATAAACATTACTTCGTTTGATACAACACGATCTTCGTCGTAAAATGAATACGTCTTGAAGAACTCTTTTATCTTTTCAACAGGTTCTGTGAATGTAATGTATAATGCCTTTTCGCCCTTTGAGCTAAACACAAACTGAAGCGCTAGCGTGGTCTTTCCAGAACCCGGAGGGCCTGAAACTAATACTAGGCTGCCTCTAATGAATCCTCCACCCAGTGTTTTGTCAAGCTCAACAATACCAGTAGACACTCTACTAAGCTCCCTAGACTCTGCCTCAAGTAGAAGTCTTTCTATTTCTTCTATGTTAATGTCTTCACCCTTTTTCATTCCTAGTTCCCCAGTTCCTCCAACTTGATGCTGTCAAGTTGTGTACCATATTAAGCAATGATGTGTCTCGTTAATTAAATAACACCATTGTAGTTAATGAGCTTTCCAAGGATATAAATTATAGGTTAAATTATAGGTTTAGGAGTTAGGTAAATGTAAAATCTAATACGGGGTTCTCCCTACGGGAGCATTCATGAGATTCGATGACTTTTAATCCAAGTCTCTGCTTCTCGATGGCGAGAACCCCGTAGGGGTTGGTCTTCATTAGCCCGTCATCGGCGAAAGCCTCGGAACCTCTAACCCTTTCGGGGGACCCCTAACGCCCCACATCCGAGGGTGAACCCTCGGATGTGGGGCGTGAGGGGTCCCCC
>JAGGXY010000027.1:0-4797 GCA_021162855.1 Methanobacteriota archaeon | reverse complement strand
GCCTTAGAGCCAACATTCATAGCAATAGAACCTCCAGAACTTATAGGAGGAGACGTCTCAGTTACGAGTGCAAAGCCAGAAATTATAACACGCGTCGTAGAGGGTGTTTCCAGAATAAATAAGAACGTAAGAATACTAACAGGCGCAGGAATAAAACACAAGGAAGACGTTAAAAAAGCTGTTGATCTAGGAACTGATGGTGTTCTCCTCGCATCAGGGTACATAAAGGCAAAAGATCCAAAAAAATTCCTTACTGAGCTTGTAAGCTTATTATGATCTAACAGGGAATTGGCATGACTGAGAATATGTCAATGGAGTACTTTGAGCGTTCTAAGGAATATTTCCTAAATGATGTCCTACCAAAAATAAAGGGTGTTTTCTTAGGTTTTAATACTAATATAGATGCACTAGTCTACTTAGATATCGAACATGAATTCCTAAAAAGTCTTTTCAAAGAGTGTTCTAAAACAGAAAGCAAGCTTCCTGAAGCTATAAGATCTCTTAATG
This sequence comes from Methanobacteriota archaeon, assembly GCA_021162855.1. Lineage (GTDB taxonomy): Archaea > Thermoplasmatota > B47-G6 > B47-G6 > B47-G6 > B47-G6. Next base: position 4,290 of record JAGGXY010000027.1, on the reverse strand, counting down.
ATCTGAGGTCTGGTCTTTTGGAATCTATTTCAAATGGAAAGGCCTTAGAACTTATTATAGAGAATGAAGACGTTCAGAGATTTATAATGAACAATGTAAAAGCACCAGAATATAGAGTAGGCGGCCCTCCAGGTATCGTTGGAAACATACTCGCGAGGATGGGGCTGGACATTATAGTACACGTACCAAGCCGTAGTAAAAGACAAGTAGAAGTTCTTGAGAAAGAAATTAAAATCATTGAAAACGGCAAAATACTACCAATAAGAGCTCGAGAGCAAGATAAGGACTTAATTCATTGGATATTTGAGTATAATAAAGGATTTTCCATTAAATACTGTGGAAAGACAATAACAGCCCCTAGAGAGAATAGATTCATAGCATCCTTCGATGATCTTAATACAAGGCTTTACATAGAAAAGGAGTATATTGAAAACATAAATATAATAGGAGAAAACATATCTCATGCGATCATTTCAGGACATCATCTTCTAACATCAAAGGTTGATTATAAAAAAGCCATAGAACGCAGTAATGACTTTATTAATGGTCTAAAGGATCTAGGAGTCAAAATACACATTGAGGCTGCTTATACTCAAGACAAAGTGATTAGAGATATCATAGTAAAAGAAGTCTTTTGTCATGCAAACAGTATAGGGCTAAACGAAGTTGAGCTGGCACTTTTTATATCAACACTTGACAAAGAGCTCTCTAGAGCTCTTACTACTGAGATCTCGTTTGAGACCCTCGTAGACGCTCTAGAGTTAATGATGGAAAAGACAGGCACTGATAGGATCCAATTTCATACATACGGACTTTATGTTGAGGTAGTTAGGAGGGGTGGCCTTTATGAAAAACCATGCAAAAAGTGTCTCGCAGCTTCATCATATTTCGCCACTATAAAAGCACTCTATGGAGACATAAAGGACATAAAAACCCCAAGTCTCACACACAGTCGCGTAAAGGTCTACACACGATATAAAGACCTCATCAAAAAGCTTTCTGGGTTTTCCACAGGAGAACTAATCTTTGAAGCAATACCGACAATAATAGTAGAGGACCCGAAGTCCACTGTAGGATTAGGGGATACCATTTCAGCAATAGGATTCTTATGTAGAGGGTAGTTATGAAGACCGTATCCTGGCACCTTCATGGATATCAACCTGGGGATATCCTCTATAGAATCGACAACGATCCAAGGAAACCCATTAAATTCCAGGAAAGGCACAGTGAGGTTTTCATTTATATAGACGACATAAGATACGATGGTAGAAACTGGACAGATCTAATGCTACGTCTATACGAAAAGTTCAATCACGTGCTTAAAGACCTAAGCTCAATTAACGCTGGCATAAGTGTGGACATAGAAGCTCAGACTCTTGATCTTTTAGCGCTTAAGTATCCAAAAACATTTCATACCTTATTGTGCTACTTCAATGACAGTAATTTCGTTTTTTTAATGACTTATCCTTACCATCCTATTGTTCCCCATTTACCTAGAGACATTCAGAAAGACCTTACTAAAATCATGTTTTCTTTCTATAGACCTCTTACTGAGGATGAGCTCATAGGGGTTTGGTTCCCAGAAGGTGTTATGACAACAGGGAGTTTGAATATCCTAGAGGAAATATCAAGGAAAGAATCTAAAAGGGCTTTTGTCGTAGGAGATGACATGCAAGTAAGCGTTGGATCAAAACTTTATTTGTTTTCCTGTAACTTAATCGACAAAACTAACATAATAGGTCATTTTAGGGATAGAGAGCTAAGTGATGCTTTTTCTTTTAGTCTCTTGTCAGTCAATGAACTAGCCGAAAGAATAGCCCATATAACAGACCCAGCAAAGGACTCACGAGGGATTACGTATTTGCATCTCCTCTCTACGGATCTTGAGACACTATTCTATGGAAAAGACAAAAATAAGCAATTCATTTCCCTTATAAGAGAGCTCGTAAAAAGGAATATTAAAGTTGTAAATGTTAAGGACTTCATTCAGGAAAAACTCACCTGTAGAAGTTCATTAGGTGAATGTCTCCGTTGGAAAGTTTCCCTCATAGACTACTCAAGTTGGTCAGGATATACAGATATTGATAATGGGTTATCTTTAGACAGTAGATGGCTTGGAGTCAGAAGAACTGATTTTAAAGCATTTAGTAGAGAAGTTTTTGGACGCAAGATTTCACAGGTCTGGAAATATGCTTTGATGATACTTCAGAACAGGATACTATCGACAATAAGGTCACTTCTTGTCCAGCTCGGCTTGGAAGAATATATACCGCGATATCTCTATTTCGCGTTTCCTTCCTATACCAAGACTGTTCTTGGAGAGAAGTATCTATCTAAAGACATGGTACTTGGAGGATACCAGGGAGAAGATCTAGTAGCACTTTATGCATTAAGATCTTACTATGAAGCCCTGATGGCATCAAAAAGCTGTCCAAGATTTTGGGAAGTCATGGATACTAGGGTTACTTTCCAGGCAGGATCCCTTATGGCTTCTGCTCTTAACGATGCATTTCGAGTCTCATATACAATGGACTATAAGAAAATGCAACATGAAATACTTGGGCTCCTGGAGGAACTTCTGAACTTCTACGAGCTGTACTATTCCTATGGGATATATGTACTAAACTCAGTAGAAGGATGGGAGGCCTCTAGGAAGGCTTGGGATCACTGTCTAAACTTTGCAATAGGCCTTAAAGACATTAAAGGCATTAATGCCCTCTCTAGAGGAGCTTATTACGCCTTAGCTCATGAAAAAGAACTCTTATTTGATGTATCTTTTCCAGATGACGTCACATGTGATGTGGGATATATACCGAGTGAATATATTATCGGCTCTTGGAGGTGTTGTGAAGATGTCTGAATTAAGAAAGGACTACATAACAAATAGATGGATAGTTATTGCAACTGAGAGAGCCAAAAGGCCTCATGACTTTAAGATACCAAGAGAAAATGTGAACACAGACACAAGCAAGTGTCCATTTTGTCCTGGAAATGAGAGAATGACACCTCCAGAAGTATACGCAATAAGAGAAAAAGGCACAGAACCTGACACTCCCGGATGGAAAATAAGGGTCGTTCCAAACAAATTTCCGGCTCTTAAAAGCGATAAAGAGCCAATAATGAGAGCGAACCATGTGTTTTATAGCATGGACGGATTCGGCTTTCACGAAGTCATCATAGAAACGACAGACCATTTTAAGGAAATACCAGATAGAGATCTAAAGGACATAGAAATGCTCATCAAGGTATGGCGCGATCGTGTATCAGAGTTAGGCTCTGATCCAAGGATAAGATATGTGATGCTTTTTAAGAACTATAGACCAGAAGCTGGGGCATCATTAAGCCATCCACATTCTCAGATAATAGCTCTTCCAATAATTCCAAAAAGGATATTAGAAGAGTTGGAGTTTTCTAAGAACTTCTACTGGGACACAGGGGGAATATGTCTGTTCGACATAGTTATAGAAGAGGAGAAGGATAAAAAGGAAAGAGTTGTGTATGAAAATGATCACTTCATAGTGCTCTCCCCATATGCAGCTAGAGTTCCATTCGAGGTATGGATATTACCAAAGAGGCATGAGCCTTACTTTGAAAACATAAGAGGAGTTGAAATAGAGTCACTTGCAGATGCCCTAAAGGTTACATTAAAGGCCATAAAGGAAAAGGTTAACGACCCACCATATAATCTCATGCTTCATACGGCACCCAGCGATGGAAAACCCTATGAATACTATCACTGGCACATAGAGATCATGCCAAAGCTCACGAGAATTGCAGGATTTGAGTGGGGCACTGGATTTTATATAAATCCAACTCCTCCTGAACTCGCGGCCAAAATATTAAGAGGAGAAGAGTGATAACCTTTGCTAAAGCTGTTTCATAAATAGTTAAAAGAATAAAATTTGAATCCCTTATTTTTCACAATTTTTAAACATTCTCAGAGCTTACTTTATTTTGTCGTGAAGGATCTTCGACATGTGGAATCCTAAGCCCGAATGACTACTGAAAACCCTCTAATGAAGTCAGCTTAACGAGGTTTACTGCTGACCAGAACGGGTGGAAGAACAGCGATAATTATATATTACTTAAGCCTTGCGAAGCAGTAACAATTTTTCATAGACGTTGATAGACAACCTACAACCGCAACACATTTATACCCTTCCCTTTATATATAATCCAGCCCGCGACTGAAGCGTCAAAACCCCACAGCTTAAGACAGTAGGAAAATGTGACGGACTCGAGCTAAGGATGTGAGGCTTTCCTCCCCCGAAAGGGGAGTGGGGGTTACCG
>JAGGXY010000097.1:0-22840 GCA_021162855.1 Methanobacteriota archaeon | reverse complement strand
GGGGTGTCATCGGAAGCATTCCAATATTTGGTATGGGCTTAGAGTATTTAAACCTAACTACCCGCTCACATCCCCTTGCGTATTCCCGCCTTGAAAAGGCGAGGTTTTGCAAGCAACAATTTTATAAAAGTTAAAGATAACGTGTTACTAGAAATAAACTATTCTAGTGTACCTTTTGTAAATTAAAAAGAGGCGTTTAGTAGTCTTAACTTAAGCACTTTGAGTATTGTTTAGCGTCAGGTTAGCCTACCATTATAAGGATATACTGCCATGAAAAAGCAAAACACATTTATAGTCACTCGTTCAAAATAACTTATTGAAAGACTAACCATTGTTTAAGCTTGGTGTTCGACTATGAACGGCTTTCATAAGCGTGTTTTGGCCTTGGGAATAATATTCATAGCAGTTCTCTCGGCGGTTCTTTCGGGATGTGTTGGTGGAGGCGGTGAGAAGACACCCACCCCAAGTCCATCACCATCCCCATCGCCTGGAGCTAGTCCATCACCAAGTCCGTCACCAACAGCAAAGGAGTTCCATTCTGTGGTGAAGACAGACATCTTAGAACCAGCACAGGTCTTCCTCGTTTTGAACTATCAACATGAGCCTTTTAATAATCCGCTTGTTAGAAAGGCTTTAGCATATGCAACACCATACCCAACAATAATACAAATCGTCTACAACAACCTCGTTGCCCAGAACTGGGTAGTGACTCCTAAGGGTTGGCCAGGATACACGGAGTATAACATTGAAAAATATACGTATGACCTTACTAAGGCCCAACAGCTACTTCAGCAAGCCGGAATTAATCCCGCAGACTATACGATAAGGATCATATACAACACAGGAAACGCGGCTCGTGAGAAGATAGCAACACTACTTCAGAATATCTGGAGTCAACTAGGCTTCAAGATAAGTGTTGAGACATATGAGTGGCCAGTATATTTGGACAAAACTGAACACGGAGACTATGACGTGTACATCGTAGGATGGGTACCAGACTACTTGGACACAGACAACTGGGTGGGACCATTCCTCTTTGGCGCAACGGAGTTCAAGGATGTTACAGTAGCTGTTGATCCTGGAGCTGATTACATATCAAGCCACGTTGCTCCTGGGAATGTTGTCACGCTGGACACTCTACTTACTGCTGAGAGGAACAACAACTCCATATATGTTATAGAGACTGACAATGCAGTACTTGTCATTGGAGCTAAGGGATCTGGAGCGCAGGTTCCTAATCTACCATCAGGAAAGAAGCTCATAGTAGTTACATACGATATCGATGAAGAGAAGACTGAGAGTGTACAACAGCTTATGGAGGAGGGTCAAGGATTCGGTGCCATAAACCCAGCATTCTTCCGTGACGCTCATATAGACGCTCTAGTAGTAGCAGAGAGGAAAGAGTCTGACCCAAGTGTAAGAGAAGAGTTATTCAAGACACTTAACATACTAGGCAATCAGTTCTTGCCAGAGATCATAATTGGACAGAACTACATATCTCGTGTCTACTGGGACTGGGTTCAAGGAAGGTACTATCACCCAACCCTTGCAGAGCGCTATGACCTACTAACAGAGGATACTGCAGCACCGATTGTATCTATAGGAATTGGAGACTACAAGAACGGGCCAGACACGTTGACAATATCAACGATAGGATGGCCAGAATCGTTTGATCCAGCATGGACCTACGAGACCTTTGGATGGGAGATCTGGCACGAGATAGGCGATACTCTAGTGACGTTCTGGAAGGAGGATACCAAGGAAGTCGTACCAGACTTGGCTGTAGCATGGGCACACACTGAGGACGGTATGGACTACTACTTTGTCATAAGAGGTGGAGTCGTAGCATATGATCCATGGAATGATAAGACATATCCAATAAGCGCCCTAGACGTGCTGTTCTCATACTGGAGAGTACACAGGCTTGGACATGCCGTATCATGGATGGTCGACACCTTCATGGATGTTGAGAACTCTGAAGTCTTAACAGAGAATGAATTTGACCAGCTGTTGGCATCACAACCACTAAAGGTAGAATACAAAGGACAGAGCTCTGAAGTACACTCATTACAAGAACTCCTGAACTTCTTCGGATATAATGGTGAGACTGCAGGAGTATTCCATCTCAAGCTGAAGATGCCATACGGAGGTATCTTGGCAATAGTCGCTGATCCATTCCTCTCGGTAGTACCTATGGAGTATCTCCTTGGAGATCAATATGATGCTGCAGTACAAGCATCTAATAACGGTAAGAATCCTAAGGCCTGGGAAGCATTCGTACAAGAGGGACAGGAGGATCCAACACACCTGTTAATGCACCAGAAGCCAGTAGGTACTGGACCATACTATGTCAAAGAGTACAAGGAGAACGCATATATAATTCTAGAGAGGAACCCGTACTACTGGAACAAGGACTACTGGAAGCAGGAGTACGGATATGACGTCAGCAAGGACAACGCATTGGAGGTAGGATTCCACAAGTATGTAATATATATAATTAGTGATGACGCGAACACGAGAATAAGCCACTTTAAGACAGGAGTAGCGGATATTGCATATGTACCACAGGATAGACTCGATACTGTCAGGGGCCTAACAATGAAAGGAAGGACATAACGTGAGATTGTGATTCTGTCTTTAACCTCTCTTTATTTGTTTTCTTAAGTATTTTTTGGTTTTATTTTAATTTCTATGTACTCCTGTAATCTTGTGCAGGTAATTTTTAAGTGAAAAATTTTCGAAAAGCATAAACTATAGAGTTCTTAACAGTTTTTGTTTTAAGTAATTTTTAAATATTTTTGTGCATATAAGGTAATCTTAGGATAAATGAGCGCGATCGCATGGAGAGGCCTTATCGCATAAAAGAAATTCTTGAAACCCATCATAAAACAGTTCAAAAGTGGTCTAGAGAGGGAAAATAAGAGTTACCTAGCCCTTGCCCGAGGTGTGGGCACAAGCTGAAGAAAACCCGAAGGGCAGAGGCTCAAGCCAGGATGTGGGAGTCCCATCCCCCGAACACTCCCCAATGAAGTCCCCCAATAAGGGAGGACGAAACAGGAGAATTCGGTAGTGGATGGAGCGGAGAACGGTTGAAAGGTTTGTCTTTTATAAACTTATAATGGTTCCAAAAAGTGCAGAACTCGTAAGTGATCATATATAAAACCTCACTCTCAACGCTAACAAAGCTTGGTGGTGGGTTCTAAATGAGTGGATTCAGAAGGTTTTTAGTGAGAAGGTTGCTTACGTTTATTCCAACGATAATTGGAGTTACATTGCTTGTGTTCATAATAGCATATGCGATTCCTGCAGATCCAGCAAAGGCTTGGATCGGTGGAGGGGAAAAGGTCAAACCTGAATATGTTGAAAAAATAAGGCAGATGTATCACATGAATGAGCCCTGGTATGACCAATACGTGTTTCTGATACATGGGTTAATCACGAACACGCTTATCGATCCAAGGACGTCTAACCTCGTGATGACTGAGGTCTTAAAAAGGTTCCCAATAACGTTTCAGCTAGCTCTGTTTGCATTTTTCTTTGCAGTGATAATAGGTCTTCCTCTAGGAATACTAGCAGCCTTGAAAAAGGACACCTGGATAGACACATTTGTCAGGTTTTTTGCCCTCACGGGAGTGTCCCTGCCAGTTTTCTGGCTGGCATATCTTTTGATCTACGTGTTCTATGTCAAGGTGAGGATAATAAATCTAGCAGGACTACCACCATCTCCACCGAAGATCACAGGAGTGCCTGTCATAGATGCCATACTAACTGGGAACTTTGACCTCTTTGTACAACACGTTCATAGATTCTGGCTTCCAGGGTTTGTTTTAGGATTCATGAGTGCTGGAGTTATTGCTAGGTTTACGAGGAACTCATTCCTTGAGGCACTTAGCTCGGACTTTGTAGAATACTTAAAGGCTAAGGGCGTTCCCAAGAGAACTGTGTACAGGCATGCTCTCAAGAACGCCTTAGTTCCTGTAATAACAGTTATGGGCCTTCAGTTCGGAGGTCTGCTTGGAGGAGCTCCCATAACTGAGACTGTGTTTAGTATTCCAGGAATGGGATATTATGCTATAAATTCGATAAGGAACTTGGACTTCCCTGCAGTAATCGCAGTGACTTTCATGTTCGCAATAACTTACGTAACGATAAACCTGATCGTAGACATCTTGTATGCACTCATAGATCCAAGAGTCAGATACTGAGGTGATAGCCTTGGGAACTGAAGAGTACGAAAAGAAAATACTAGATAGAGTCTCTGACGCCATAGTAAATAGTATAGTTACTATAATTGACAAAATACGTCCAGGATATAAGAAAAAGAATAAGGCAAAAATAGACGAGCGTAAGTTAATGCTCTATGCTTTAAACAGGTCTCCTGCTGGTGTAGTAGGGCTTTTCTTTGTCATATTATTCATATTCTTCGGAATATTTGGTCCATATCTTGCTAGGTATCCATATAACTACTTCCCAGTGTTCGAGGATCCCTCCACGTACTTCCTACCACCAGGATCGCCAGGATTTCCATTGGGTACTGACCATTATGGAAGGGATTTACTGAGTCTCCTCCTCTGTGGTGCGAGAACATCGTTTGTGATTTCCGTGTTAGTGATAGCTCTAGGAGTTCCCTTGGGGATCATACTTGGATTGGTGGCTGGCTATTACGGAGGAGTCGTTGATGAAATAATAATGAGAATAACGGACATATTCCTGTCATTTCCTGCGTTGATACTAGCAATAGCACTTTCAGCAGCACTCCCAGATAGGATGACAAGATTCATCCTGGCACATCCCACCGCTCAGAAAATCTTCTTAGCGCTCTTTGCTCTTTCTCCACGTGAAGTATTAAACCTGGGAAGACTACTTTCAGTGATAATTGCTATGATCATAGTATGGTGGCCAGGGTATGCAAGAATTGTCAGAGGGAGTACTCTCGTAGAAAAGGAGAGTGTTTATGTAGAAGCTGCAAGAGCCCTTGGACTAAGTCCCGTGAAAATCATGTTTAAGCACATACTGCCAAACATAATAGGACCAATACTTGTTTACATAACCTTGGACTTTGGATCTGTAGTTCTTATGGAGGCAGGACTTAGTTATCTTGGTCTTGGAGCAACGCCACCAATTGCAGATTGGGGTAGGATAGTCTACGATGGTAGTCAGTACTTCCCAGAGAAATGGTGGGTTGTTATACTTCCAGGTCTTGTAGTATTCCTCGTTGCCTTAGGATGGAATCTCCTAGGAGACTCACTAAGAGACATCCTTGATCCAAAGATGCGCAGGAGTATAGAGTTCAAACTGAAGAAGAAAAAGCAGGAGGTGACTGAAAGTGCCTAGGGAAATACTTGATGTTCAGGATCTCACAGTGCACTTTTATACGTATGCTGGAGTTGTCAAGGCAATAGAGGGAGTATCTTTTAAGGTCTATGAGGGAGAAACGTTCGCCTTAGTTGGAGAGACAGGTTGTGGAAAAACAGTCACCTCAAGGGCACTTACAAGACTCATAGAGAGCCCTGGAAGGATCGTACGAGGCAGGGTAATATACTACTCTGAGAACGGGCCTGTAGATCTCCTAAAGTTATCTGAAGAGGAACTCAGACAGATACGTGGTAAGGAAATAGCATATATATTCCAAGATCCAACAGCCGCCTTAGACCCACTGTATACGAACGGATATCAAATATCAGAGGCGATGTATTATCATGGAACCGTGAAGAAAATAAAAGAAGGAATACAAAACGCAATAGAGCTCTTAAAGAAGGTTTTAGTACCAAATCCTGAGAAGAACGTTCAAACATTTCCTCACGAGCTCTCTGGTGGAATGAGACAACGTGTTGTGATATCGACAGCAATATCCAATAATCCAAGGGTACTCATAGCGGATGAGCCTACTACAGCCCTCGATGTGACTGTCCAAGCCCAGATATTGGAGTTACTCAAGAAACTGAAAAGAGAGTACGATAGTACAGTGATACTTATAACACATAATATGGGTGTTGTAGCTGAGATGGCAGATAGGGTAGCGGTAATGTATGCTGGAAAGATCGTAGAGCTAGGGGACATCTTCTCGATATTCGAGAACCCATACCACCCATATACTAAGGCCCTCCTAAAGGCTGTTCCAGACCCTCTCAAGAGGATAGAGAGACTTGAATCTATTCCAGGAACAGTACCAAACCTCATAAACCCACCAAAAGGTTGCAGGTTCCACCCAAGATGCCCATATGCTACAGAGATTTGTAAGACCAAAGAACCACCTGTAGTTGAAGTTAAGGAAGGTCATTATGCGGCATGCTGGCTCTATGGAAAGTTAGAGCGTAAGGAGGGCTCTCCTAAGCCTGTAGAGGTGCAATAAGAATGCCTGAAGAGCCTCTTATCAGAGTAGAGAATCTGAAGAAATATTTCCCAGTGAGAGGGTTTACACTACGTAGACAATGGGTCAAAGCCGTGGATGGTGTCTCTTTTGAGATCTATAGGAATGAAACCCTAGGGCTTGTTGGCGAGTCAGGGTGTGGTAAGACCACTCTTGGGAGGACTATTCTCAGGCTCATAGAACCTACAAGTGGTAAAATACTCTTTGACGGTGTTGATGTGACAAAGCTCAGAGGGAAAGACCTCCTTAACTTCAGGAAAAGAGCCCAGATAATGTTTCAGGATCCATATTCATCTCTCAACCCAAGGATGACTGTGTTCGATATCATCATGGAGCCTGTAAGATTCTACAACATACCTGTTGAGGACCCTGAAGACTTTGTAATAAGGCTCTTAGAAAGTGTAGGACTGAACGAGATGCATCTGTATAGATATCCTCATGAGTTCAGTGGCGGGCAAAGGCAGAGGATCGCCCTTGCAAGACTTCTTGCTATAAAACCAGAATTTATCGTTTTGGATGAGCCTACATCAGCATTAGATGTATCCGTTCAGGCGAACATACTGAACATGTTGAGAGATCTTCAGGAAAAACACAAGTTCTCATATTTGTTCATATCACACGACTTAGGAGTAGTAAAATACATGAGCCATCGCATGGCAGTGATGTACCTTGGAAAAATTATTGAGTTGGGTTCATCAGAGAATATCTTCGAAAGCCCCCTGCATCCATATACGAACATGCTTTTAAAAAGTATCCCCATACCTGATCCAAAGGTTGCAAAACAGAGGAAAGCACAGGTAGTCGGAGAGCCGCCTAACCCAATAAACATACCTTCAGGTTGTAGGTTCCATCCGAGATGTCCTCACAAGATGGACATATGTACAAAGGAAGAGCCACCGATGGTCGAAGTCGAAAAGGGGCACTTCGTCGCGTGTTGGCTCTATGCAGAGAAGAAAAAATAGTCAGTATTCTTCCACGAGTCTCTTAATGGCCTTGTGCACACTTTCTTCCTTTTTTATAAGTTCCATAAGGATCTTATTCTTGCGGAGGTCTCTATCTAGTATCACTACTCCATCTCTTTCCTTAATGAGGAAAATTGGAACGTAGACAAGCCCTTCTACTATGGGACGCTCTCCCCTCCAGAATATAGTCTCCCTTAGTATCATAGCCCCATAAGAGGCTTCTCTGAACTCCTCTGCCAAGGCTTCATCCTCTGAAATAGTCCTAAGAAATCCTGTAGGGATCAATATAATCCTCTTGAGATTAAATCTCCCCCAAAATTTAGCCCTATGATATGCTTTGGACTTAGCGATCTCTGAGGACTCAATGTATGCATGCCCAAGGTCATCTATTATTCTCTCAGGGTCGAAGTCATGAACATCGATTATCATTCCTTCCTTAGGAGGATGACCTTCTATGATATCTCCTGAATATGGTGATATTAGTAGAGCCTTCCTGGGTGAGAACGCTATCTTGTCCATGAAGAACACGTTGACTAGGTATCTCCCTCTGGAGGATCTCAGTATTAAGTGAGGTATCCATACGAGTTTTCCATGAGGTTCCTTTGGCATCTCTCTTATGGGAAGATAATACACTCTCATCGTATTCCTTAACGAGGTATTGCTCTATTTAGCTTTTTCATAGTTTTCACTAACTATGAAACTTTCATCTATCTACTTTTATCAATCATTTGCGAAACTCTTTTAACTTTTCATCGTAAAATAAGTAGTATCTCGAAAATATTATGACGTAGATTACAAGAACATGGAGATAGCAATGATCTGTGCAGTACTTGCTGGAGGAAACTCAAGGACATTTGGAAGGGATAAGCTCATGTATAACGTCTTTGGAAAACCATTGATCATGTACTGTATTGAAAGGCTCAGAAGAGCAAAGAATATCGATAAAATAGTTATTGTAACTAAGAAGGAGCGAAAAGAGACGTTCGAAAGTCTTGGCTTCGAGGTCATCGTGGACGAGCTTTTAGTAGGTCCTATTGGGGGAATATACACAGCACTCCTAGAAATAGGAGAAGCATTTGTAATTGCAGGGGATATGCCCTTGGTCGTCCCAGAGCTTGTAGACCTAATCGTAGGATTGTTCAAGAGTGTTCACTGTGATGTATGCGTGCCAATGTGGCCTAATGGTTTCTTGGAGCCACTTCATGCAGCCTACTCCAGCGATATATTAAAAAGACTTAGGGAAAGTATTAGGCACAGAAAATACAGCATTCAGAATGTCATAAGACAGTCAAGGGCATATTTTATAAAAATAGAAAAAATACCACAAAAATGGCACGAAAGCTTCTTTAACGTAAATACCAAAGAAGATCTAAAGGAACTCATGATAAAGTTACAGCACAGAGCTGGAGATTCAATATAACGTCTTAGGCTTCTTGCAAATCTTTAGCTCTTTCAATGTCTTTAGGCTTGGACACCTCTTGTTTGTTCTACCTATTTTCTCTAAAAGACCGTTTGCGCCATATCCTCGACACGTGAACTTACCTATGATCTTAAAGCCCTTTTCTTTTAGGATACTTCTGAGCATCCTATGGTTGATAGATTTTACTAGGTATCCCAGGGGTAGAAAATATAAATGAAAGTTTCCCCTTATTTCTGGCAAATTTTCACGAACTTTATGAGGATTTCGTGATGCTTCCAATAGTATATGCCAAAACCAAATCCTATGACGTCATATTTCTCTATGTCTTCTTGAGAAACTCCCACACCTTCTTGAGATGAGCATTTAAGGCTTCTGCAATTGCTCTTGCTATTTTTTCGTGTTCCCATAATACACGGACACATACACAACTAAAAGTTCGCACATGCTTCATATGTGTTTTACTAATTATTTGCCTTTTTCTTGTGACCTTCGGAGCTTCCTCTGTATCCTCTAGATCGACAAGGATACAGCCAATATAAGGTCTTATTAGAGAGATCTCAAGTGTTTAAAAGAGGGTTTCTCAGAAAAGCTTAAATGTTGGATCATATGTCCAACTCTAATGGAATACACTATCTTTACTGCTGAATCAATGTAATGCGCCTTGTGGAGCAGTAGAAATTTTTTATAGACATTGATAGACAACCTACAACCACAACGCATATATGCCCCCTCCTAAAATATAATCCAGCTCACGACTGAAGTGTCAAAACCCCACAGCTTAAGACCATGGGGAAATGTGACGGACTCGAGCTAAGGATGTGGGGTTTCCCTCCCTCGATGAAGGCCTAAGAGGATTAATCCTCCCAATCCTGAGGGGGTTGAGGTTGATGTGCTCCCAAGGCGGGCGTATGTCTATAAAAGACTATGCCCGCTGAACCCTGCGTACTTTCAGTCCTCGAGAAGATCACTCCTAAGGTTCTTCTTGAACTCTTTTGAGCTCGAAAAACGGGTATGAGACGCTTCGCTTCATATCCATTGTACTTCACTATTCTCTCCTTCCATTCTGTATTCTCCCAAATAATGTCTATCGCTCTTTTGGAGAACCCGGTTATACGCTGTGGGAGTGTCCTTCACACTCTAGTCGTGCTCTACCTTATGCGTGAGAGCGACCTCCGTCACCTTCCATGCCCATAGTAGGAGGAGACAAAAAGAACTCTTATATTCTCTGCCACTAGACCTCTTTTTAAATATTTTGTTCCCGAAGACATATAAATACTCACGAACGTTCATAAATACTCACGAAGAAAAGAACAGTCTCATACGGCATGTCATGACCCTATGAAGTTCGCTAGGTGTGTAATATGAAGAGAGTATTATTTGGGATATCCTTAGCTATAGTGGTAATATTCTTGCTGTCTACTGTACTGCCAGTGACAACCTATGGGGCCATAGTAGAAAAGAAAACGATGGGGATAACAGTAAATGTAAACACGGACTCTACGTTTGAGACATACACAAATGACACGATAGAAGATGATGTCTTTAAGGATCTAACTGGAGAAATAAAGCTTGAGGCTTTGGAGAACGCTACATCATTTTATGGAACGTTCTTCGGGAACATCTCTGATGAATTCCTCAGCAAACCTCCTGAGGGATATATAGAGGTTCCAACACATGCGATGTATGACATGACGATAATCGGAAACGACACGGAGTTTTTCCTATCAATGAACCTAACAGTAGAAGAATTCTTTGAGATGTCGGTAACTCTAAACACGATAATGCTTAAGGAGAACACATATCATGTAATCTTCGACTTCTTTATAAAGGCATATTTAGAAAAGATGACTCCTGAAAATAGAGAAAACATAACAGCTCTCGTTAGTATGATACAGAATATGTCCCAGTATAAGCCTACGATCATACAACAACTCGAGATGATGAACGTAACGGTTCATGAGCTGAACGTTGAAGCATCACTCTCAAATAACATGAGCTATGCAACTATAACGGTATTCGTGGATGTGGAAATAAATGTTGAGGGCATAATGAAAATAGGAGGCTTCTTAGAACCGGGAGGACCGCCGGGATTCCCAGGAATCCCTATGCCGACACCAACGCCCTCCGTTCCACCCTTCCCAGGAGGGACTCATGAAGAAAAAATGATACCTGTTCCAGTGTCCTTCGGAATGTTCCAAGGAATAAGCTATGAGTTAAGGGAGAGTGGAGAGTATGTTAATGGAGGGATTTCCTGGACGATAATTGGACATGCAAACGGACTTTCTGGAGTCCCTCTCCTCATAAAGGAAGATGAAAAGATCTTTGGGATCATAATAACAAATGCAGACATGAAGCTCAGAAAGGAGCTAGGAGAAGAGTATATACACGTTAACGTTTACCTTTCTGGGTACACTATTGGTGGGGAGAGCTTTTTCAGGATGATGTTTAGAGAAGCTAAGAAATTCGAGGAAGAAAACGAGAATGTGGGCATACAATGGAACTTTGGAGGTACTGCAAAGCCTAAGATCGTTAATGGGAACGTGACGTTCACTGTCAGCGAAGTGATATCTTGTATGGAAATGACGAGAAACAGGGTGAGAGCAGAAATAAGATCCGAAGGAGAGTTCCGTTTGTACCTTCCAGGAGGATATGTTAGAGAGCTCTCCGGACGTGCAATAAGCCCTGGAACAATCGAGCTGAGATATAAAGCTGAAGACGAGATAGAGCCGAAGGAGAACATGAAAATAATCTATGCCATTGAAGTAGAAGGTGATACGGTCAGAGACGCTACATTGAAGCTTATAATACCAAAGGATGTCGACATCGCTAAGCTTAGAATATACAGGATCGATGAAGACACATGGCAAGAACTGCAGTATGAGATCCTGAGTTCGTTCACGGACGGCTATTTGGTCCAGGTGCACACTCCTAGGTTTTCCTATATAGCAGTAGCGGAAGAGACAGAAACCGCACCACCAGTGACTCCATCACCTAGTCCAAGTCCATCACCATCGCCAAGTCCAAGCCCGTCACCGAGCCCAACGCCTACTGGAAGTCTTTTCGAGTCGCCAACAATATCTCCTAGTCCAGAGGGGAGTCCTGCAGAATCCCCAAGTGGCGCTGGAATAAGCTCTGGAACAATAGCAGGTATCGTGATTGTAGTGATCGTGATCGTCGGAGTCGGCGCCTACTTCGCAATGAGAAGAAGATGATGTCTTCTCGTTGTTTTCCTGCCTTCTCTTTTTGTTTTATATTTGTTTTTATTTTAGTCAAGTTGAGATCTTGGACAACTCGCAAATTTTATTTATGAGTTCGGATCTCTATCTGTCTCGAAAATAAAAACTTGACGTGAGGTTTTAGGTAGTCTTTGTCTATATTTTTGCTGAGAGAGTGCCTCTGATTGCCTCGATGACACTAACTAATCGTGAAACCGTCGTGAGGCAGTGGAGCGGGAAATTTTCTATAGGAACCGTCTGGTTAGCCGTAACTTGTGTAATGGCTAACCTTCTCTCCTCTGGCTTCATTGGATGGCTTTTGGGAAGCATGCGAGCCCATATCCTCGGAGGCTTTAGCGTTCCCATTCGGGCTTGGGATCCCACATATCGTGGATTGCTACATTATAATGAGATAAGCCCTAAGAATGTTTAAAGATTGCAAAAATTAAAGATATCAAACTTTATGCTTTTTACCATCTACGAAACAGCCCAATCTCGGGAGCTTTGCCATCTGCGATCAACTCAAGTGGTTGAACAATATCTTCTAACAAGGATTGCCACCAAGATTTAATAAGGCGGTTCTTCTTCATTATAAATGACAAAAGCTTATTTCATGAACACGAGGTGCTCATGAGTTGAGAATACTCATCTTTGGAATGGGCGCTATAGGCAGTATTTTTGCGGCCAGGTTTTCCTTAAAGCATGATGTAGTAGGGATATGCAGGGGAGAACATTACGAAAAAGTCAAGAGAAAGGGTCTTGAAGTAAAAGGAGCAACTGAAGGTCTATTCAATATAGAAGTCTACAAGAGCGTTGAAGAAATACCAAAGAAGGCCTTTGATATTGTGATCATAGCTACGAAAAGCTATGAGCTTAAAAAAGCCCTTAATATTGTAAAAAGAAACCTCTCTTTTTCTTATGTTATGACGTTACAGAATGGTTTTGATGTGTATGATATCCTTCTCTCGAATATTGATAGAGAAAGGGCTATCTATGCAATAACTTACAATGCTGCAACACTCGTAGCACCTGGAATAGTAAAGCACATTTCAATAGGAGACACAATAGTAAAGTCACTTAGTGGTGATCCAATTGAGAAGACAATTGTAGATGCCTTAATAGACGTTGGCCTCCCTGCTAAGACGTCCCCAGACATCATGAGGGACATCTGGCTAAAAGGTACTATCAACTGCGTTATAAACCCCATAACAGCACTCTTTGGGAAGAAGAACGGAATAATATACGATAAATGGGATCTTCTTGAAGATCTTATCCTGGGGATAGTGGAAGAATGTGTAAGAGCTGCCATGATACATGGCGTATATCTCGGCGAAGTAGATAAGATTTTAGACCTCGTGAAGCGTACTGCAAAGGAAACCTCAGAAAACATGTCATCAATGCTTCAGGACATACTTAAAGGGAGAAAAACAGAGATAGAGTCTCTCAACTGTTATGTATCAAAGGTGCTTAATGATAAAGGAATAAAAGCACCGTATAACTCGGTGATGTGCACGATCATAAAAGTACTGGAAACTCTGCATGCACGAAATGCTTAAAGGTGATCAATACAACCTCGTAAGCTCAACCTCTATCTCAGGGATCTCTATGTGCACTATATGTCTGGATGTTTTTGGTGTGAATTTCTTCCCAGAAAGTGCAGTCTTTATGACCATCTCCTTTGTGATATAATCTATTTTTGCTGTTGGCCACAAAGTAACTGTTATTCTATCATCGTTTAAATAGTCAACGAGTATCGCAGGTATTCTTTTACATCCAAGTTTCTTCAGGGCTTGATATCTATGATGTCCATCAAGTATTGTGTATGTTCTCTTATCTATGAGTATAGGTTTCTTGACGACACCATCCTTTTTTATTTCTTGAGCAAGCTCATCAACCTTTTCTGGATATACCTCCTCGTGCTCCTTGAGTAGTTCTATGTCCACAAGTGCAAACTCTATACCCTCTGCAATCCTCTTCGGGCTACTATGAGACTCTGTCATTTGAACCACCAAGAGCATTAACCTGTTTGAGTCCTCTGAAATAAAAGCTACCTAAAGACTCAAAAATGACAACGTAGTATTCCATGCACATTGTACACTCGTGACTTGATAAAGTCAATCCAAGCTTTACTTTTAGGTAGGAAACGAGGTCAGATATAATTAACTAATAATTACCTTCAGCGACTTGAACGCGATTTCCAATACCTTGGATAAACATCACGAGGCATTATAACTCTCTCTAAGGACGCTACAATACCCTTGTTTGCTTCAAGAATCTCCTCAGTGGAGACTATTGCTCTTGCTATTGCAACAAGTTCTCCTTTTAATGTCATTATAGCAACTAAATTCTTCGGTTTTATTCCCTCTTCAACTATAGAAACTGCTGGTGCATAAACTGGGGCTCCATGAGTTATGGCGCCAACAGCACTATCCTTCACATATATCTTAGGTATATGCGCTGTAAGGTACTCCACGGGCTTAACATATTCTCTTATGAGTTTTTCACAACCTTCTTCTTTCCAGAAGAGATATGCGTCAAGGAGATCTTGGAGATATATGGCTTCGTCTTCTGTTATATGAGCCGTCTGTGTCCTCCTGAGCTCTTGCATGTGTGCACCAACACCCAAAGCTTTCCCCATATCATGAATTAACTTTCTGATGTAAGTCCCTGCTTCTACACCTATTCTCAGGAGCACGTCTCTTCCGTCCCTCTCTATGAGTTCCATATAGTAAACCCTTCTAGGTCTTCTCCTCCTTTTAACAGATGATCTAACAGGAGGAACTTGATATATAAGTCCCGTAAATTTCCTCAACACCCTCATCAAGTCGTCATCGCTCACATCTCTATGAAGTCTCATAAGGGCGACATATTCCTTACCCGCATGAAGTAGGAGACTGAGAACCCTAGTCGCTTTGTTCGTAGCTATTGGGAGTACTCCAGTGACATTTGGGTCTAAAGTACCACCATGACCTGCTTTCTCGACATGAAGAATGTCTCTTACCCAAGCTGAAACTTGGTGACTTGTAGGTCCCTTGGGCTTATCTATGACCACAACTCCCATGTTTATGAGCTCCTGCACGCTCCTTTCCTCAGGTCTTTTACCATAGCGAGGATCTGTCTCAGCCTCCTCTTTAATGAACTTCTTCCTTTTAGTAGTTATTGGAAGCCTATTAGTCCTGTTTGTCCTGTTTTTCATCACACTGCCACCCTTTCCAAAAAGTGATTATTACGTCTAATATTACGTCAGGCGTAAGATATGTTGTGTCTATCACAAGATCATATATCATAAGATTATCGACATCTATGCCATATATCTTGAGATATCTCTCCCTTTCTTTGGATGCCCTCTCTTTTATGTGCCTTAGGGCTTCTTCAACGCTTATGTTCTCTCTTTTAGCAATTCTTTCTGCTCTAACGTCCTCCGATGCCTTAAGATATACCTTCAACACGTTCTTCAGTCCTGCAATCACTGCCATATGTGCTGCTAGCCTTCCCTCAACCACATAACCTCCAATCTTAAGTAGCTCGACAGATCTGCGATCTATTTCCTTGTCTATTTCGGGATGTTTCATAGCATAGTCCTGAAACTCAAGAAGGCTCATTCCATATTCTTTTGCAAGATCCCTGAATATTGTCCCTGCGTTTGCATATTTCAGTCCAAGCCTCTCCGCAAGAGCTCTTGCTATGGTTGTGGTACCAGCACCGGGAGGACCACTAATCGCTATAGCTTTTCCCAGCATAGCATCAGTCCCTCTTGAGTATCCTACGAAGCCTTAGATAATTTATGATATTTGTCAGTGCTGTGCCGAATATTAATGAAACACCGGAATAGATGAGGATCCAATTTGGAAACACGTATTTTGTGTCAAACAAGTTCCAGTGCTGCTCCCATGGGAGCGCTATGATAAGCGTTGATGATCCACCAGCCATCTGATAAAGGGCTCCATAAAGACCTGCAAACATAGGTATTATTATTACCATGGTTACAGGGTAAAGGTATTGTTGTTTCTTCATGACTTCTGCTTGTTCGGAGAGGAGTTCTAGTTGTGCTTCCTGTAGTTTCTTTATCATATATGTGTTCTTTTTCTGGACAGCCTCCCTATAAGCCTTCATCCACTGGTTCATCTTACATTGATATCTTATCATTTTTCTCCAGTCAGTCACCAGTTCCCTTAGTAGGGTCGTTAGACCTCCAAGGATCACAGCCATCAGCATTATTGTCACTATAGGATACTTCCCTCCTAGGCCCAAGGCCGCATAGATATATGGACCCATGAAAGCAGAGATCATGGGATAAAACGGAAGTATTGCTATAAGTATGAACATCGTTACCAGTGTTATCATCATCGAAGACATAGTAGCTCTTTGTGCTTCCTGAGCCCTTCTAGGATCTATTCCAGCTGCCATTACTATTCCCTCAGCTCTCTATTATTTTTATCACTTCCTCAACAGCTTTTTCAAGCATGCCATCCTTGTTCATGACTATTGCCACAAAAGCTCCAGTGAGTACTCCATATATAAGGGCGGCTATTCTGTTCATAAGCTGATGATCAGCGATCTCCTTTTCAGTCTCCATGTCCCTAATCCTTGTGTCGTCCTTCATACGCCTCCTTAAAATCTCCTGAGGATCTGCCTCTATAAGTATTATTTTAGAAGGAGAAAGTTTCATAAGTACTGAATAGGGAAGCCCTGGTAAGAACCCTGCAGGAGTTCTTATGAGCATATGTGTGTCTACGATTACATCCCCCATCTTCCTTATCTTTTCTGCTGCTTCTTCTTGTAGTTCCCTTTGAATTTCCGATGGGAGTTTCCTTATTTCGTCCCTATGCTTTACGAGACCTCTCTCTTTTGCTATCTCGTACATCACTGTGCCAAATATCACGACCTTAATTCCTATCTTTTTGGAGACACCATCAAGAACCGATGTCTTACCAACGCCAGGGACACCAGCAACTATTATTACACCCATTATTCTTCACCCACAATGAACCTTCTCAAGAGAGGATGCATCTCTGCCAACTGCTCTCTTGCAAGGATCTCTGAGTACCTTATTGCTATGCTTACCGCAAGAAGAACTCCTGTACCACTTACGTTTCCTACGGTTCCCATTATGTGAGCAAACGCTGCAAGAAGACCTACTATTGCTCCTCCAAGTACTGTAACCGCTGGGATATATCTTTCAAAGAACATTGCTATACTTTTCTCGGTTGTCCTAAAACCAGGTATTTGTAGTCCTCCAGCAACTATCTGCCTTGCTATATCCCTGGGGCTCATTCCCGTACTCTCAACCCATAGCACAGAGAATAACACGGAGCCAAGAACCATGAAGGTCATGTATACTATTACTCTAATGATAGCATGCCACCACTCATGTCCGTAAAGGTATGCTGAGTACCTAGGATCTATTAATGGTAATAACCATTCGGCAAGGCCTCTTGGGCCATTAAGGTACCATAAGAAGCCCATTGTAGGTGTTGTACTACCTGGACGGAAGCCCGCGAACCACCATGTACCGAACTTGGACCAAAGTATATAGCCTATTGCGTTAAGGTCTGCTAGGAGTGCTGAGATAAGAATGACAGGTATGTTAGATGGATATAAAAGCCTTATTGGATAAGATGCCCTGATACCACGGACTCTTGCATGAGAAAGGGGTATCATGACTCTTGTGCCTTCTGCATAGACAACAATGACGAATATTATGAACGTCGTTATGAATGCTATAAGGGAGTTTGGATATCCGAACATTATCCTCTCGAGACCACCACCGTTTATTAGATCTGATATGGAGGAGTGTCTTAGTATATATATTGTCTTTGGAAGGACACCACTAGGTGGGTTCAAGACACTTACGGGAGTTGTTGGATCAACGGGTATCCAGTTGAACGTTCCTGTAAATATTGCTGAAGAAACTCCTGCAAGGATGAACAGACTTATACCACTCCCAAGACCCCACTTTGTAACGATCTCGTCCAACCACATGATTATTAGTCCACCGAGTATCAGCTGGAGGATAATTATAGCTCTTGCCCCTCCAAGTCCAAGGCTTGCAATGAGCTCAGAGGAAGGCCTCAAATAGCCAAAGACCTGAGGAACTGCCTCAAGGATTATCATTAAGACCATAACTAACCTTTGAACAGTTTGATAAACTCGCCTATCATCTGGCCTCGTCAGATCCAGCTTTATTATCCTCGCACCAACAAATAGCTGCATTATAATGGATCCAGTTACAAGAGGCCCAATACCTAGGTGTATAAGACTTCCACTCCTTCCTCCCATAATCGCTCTATAGCTTGCAAAGATGTCTATGTAGTTGGGTGCAAGTCCATATATTGGTACATTCCCTAAGAAGAAATAGATTGCTAGGACTGAAAATGTCCAAAGAAGTTTTGTCCTAAAATGTACGTGCCCTTTAGGCTTTGCCACTGAAGGTATCTTCTTTGCGATAGGTTCAAGATGATAGAGAAGGCTTTTTCTCTCTTCAGGCATTTTCTATCACGACCCCTCCAGCTTCCTCGACCTTCTTCTTAGCTAGAGGTGTTGCTGCAGGGACTATAATCTTAACGGGCCTCGTTATCTTGCCTCCTCCTAACAGCTTGTCATAACCCAATTCCTTCAAGTTTATCTCCTCTTTGTCAGGGAACATGTGATCAATGTCTCCAACGTTTATCGTCTTTATCTCCCTAATAAGCCTACCTGGTCTTGCAGGCCATCCATATTTGCCAAGAGTTTCCCTCTCATACTTCCAGTAGTATATAAACTTATGATTAAATGATCCAGCACGTCCACGACCACCACGATTTCCAGCTCCTCTTGGCTTGTCTTTCCCATGACCATGAGTCCTTGATCCTCTCCTTTTCTTAGTCCTGTCCCTAACCATATCACATCATCCTCCTCAATAGGTCGTTTATCGCAGACCCTCTATAACCAAGGTCTCCTCCTACCTTATACGGTCTCTTTGTGGACTTAAAACCTCCACGAGGTGGCGCAAGTCTGAATACAGGCTTTACGTCTGGAAGATCCTTGTACCTTACTTTGCCTTCTAGTATTGCTTGTGCAAGCTCTCTCACGTTTTGGAATCCAATCCTTTGAGCATATTCATCTGTTATAGGCTTGTCTCCTATAAGCCTGCCACGTTTCCTTATGAGTTCCTCTAAGGTGTCAAGGTCTATCTCTCCCCAGGTAATGTAGTCCTTTGCCTTCTTCAACATGCCAAGATGTGTGGCATCCTCTGGAACGAGCACACAGTGAAACTTTTTAACAAGCCTAAGATGTCTAAGTGTTTCTTGAATGTCCCTTTTAACACCGATAATGCCCCTGATCCTCACAACAGCATACAGTACCATCACTCTTCACCCTTTCCAGCGAGTTTAATGGCTTTAGATATTTCTGCGGCTGGACCTTCTACTATTCCAAGCTTTTCTATGTCTTCTTCACTAACCTTCATTCTCACAGTCTCCTTAAGGGCTTCGAACGTTGCCATAACAAAGTTATATGTGGTCTTCGTGTGTCCACGTGTGAATGTCCAAACGTCTCTTACACCTGCAAGTCTCAATACTGGTTTTATAGTATCAGCAGCTACTAGGCCTACGCCACGTGGTGCAGGTTTAAGCCAGATCTCAACTGACCCCATCTTTCCCTTTACTGTAAAGGGAACACTGTGCGGCGTTCCACAACCACATTCCCAAGAACCACAACCTCTTCTTATGTACGTTATGTTCATCTTTGCCTGCCTTTCAGCTATCTGCCTTGCCCTGAGGAACTCCTTCGCCTTCCCAGCACCTACGCCAATGATTCCATCCTCATTGCCCACAACAACAGTAACACGGATCTTGTTCCTCCTTCCAGAGTCAGTCATCCTCTGAACAAGGTTTGTTTCCACGACCTCAACCTTAAGCTGATCCCCCAGGAGGTAGTCTACAATCTCCGGCTCCTTTATAGGAACTCCCATGAGGAGTATTTCCATGATATCCGTGATCTCACCCTCGTATACCATTTTTCCTATTTTCGTCCTTGGTGTCCACTCGTTGATGTCATATGAATACCCAAGCCCAGTGCTCATGTCAACCTACCTCCTGTTTTATCCTCTCAAAGGCTTCCTCAAACATCTTTACTACTTCCTCAGATATGTGCTCTCCACGTATGCGCTCATCCGACGGAAATATATCATCACCATGAGGGATCTCCATCCCAGCATCTAAAGCTCCTTTAAGTGCTGCAAATACCCTTGCCCCACGGACTGGTCTGTGAAGTCCTATGTCCAAGACTGCTTCTTTGAGCCCCTTGCTTAAAGCCCTCTTAGCGGCGAGGTATCCCACAAGGTATGCTGCAGGAGTGTTCTTTCCGCTCCCTCTCCATCCATATTTCTCAAGATCCTTACTGTCAGCACATGCTATAACACGATCCCCTTTAGGATCGTATTCAATGAACTGAACAATGATCCTCCTCAGTGTCTTTCTTACGACCATTCTTGGCTTTCCTGACTTCAAAAGTGCCAATCTCTTTCTGTAGTTTGTCTTTCCTTCTCTTCTGCGCCTAAATGGAACCTTATATGTTGGACCGTGCGCCATGGCTCACAGCCCCCTTTGCCTTAGGAACTCTTCGAGCTTTTCAGGCGGAGCTAGTTCTTCAGTCTTTATATGAAGTATTACGTGTGATCTATCCTTGAACATCCCACCCTTAGCTCTGAGGTAAAGAATCCTATACGTGTGTCTATCTATAACACCCGCATCTCTGAGTTCTCTTAGAAGGCTCCTTATAGCTCTGATTCTAATCATCCATTGAACCTTTCTTGGCATTCTTGCAGTCCTCTTACCCTTAATACTTCCAGGACCTCTCTTCCTTCCCTTAAGACGCTTCCTAAATTTGACCCTCCAACGTCCTCTAGACGTTCCTTTTTCTTGCTTCTTCCTTATAACTCCTTCTTTTATGAGCTTCTTAATATCCTCTCTGGTAATTGCATTCTGAACCTCATCAATCCTGTCTGGATCAATCCATACTCTATTTACACCGCACTTAAGGATAGATGCTGCAAGTCTCCTTTGAAGCTTAAGATCAGTCATTATTGTGCACCTCACTCCTCAATTACCTCATATCCTAATGTTTTAGCTTCTTCTATTATTGCTTCCTTTTCTTCTTGCTCAAGTCCGTCATATGGTTTTATGATGTCTGTCTCAGGATTCGCTAACTTTAAATCATGAACAGCATGAGCTATGAAGAGCACTTTATTATTAACATATGGTCTCAGGTACTTTGGATTCAATACTCTTATTCCAAGCTCTATCGCTCTCCTCTCTATTTGTATGCGCTTTAGCCTTCCGACTGTATGTGATATTCTAGCAGCTTCTGTCTTAGGATCTATCTTTTCGAGCTCTATCACATTGTGAACAAGCACCTCCTTAAATCCAGAAGGATGAAGACCACGGACAATCCTTGGAACCCTGTAACCTACGTCTACCATAGGCGGTTTATGAGCAAACCTTTTCCTCATCTTATTATGAAGTCCTCTAGGCTTGCGCCATGAGGTTCCTATTCTCTGTACTTTATGAGAATCGTATCTAACGAAGTCTGGCATTTTCGCTTTCATTTTCTCCCTGAGCTTGAGATATTTAACTACTTTATCAGGAAGTTCTGGCTTCTTCTTTGGAACGTGAACTGTCATCTTCACTCACCCTTGCTAACAATATAGATCCCATCTTGGAACTTCCTAGTATCAAATCCTTTAATGCGTGTCGCCAACTCTATGTTTGCCGCGGTCTGCCCTACTTTCTCCTTGTCTATGCCGCTCACTATCACCTCGTCACCTTTCACTTCTACCTTTACTCCAGGCAGTATCTTCGCATATCTTGGAGACCTTTCTCCAAGGAAGTTCTCAATGATTACCTGATCTCCCCTCACCGTGACTTTCATGGGAAAGTGAGCATAAACGATCTTAAGTTTATATGTATACCCTTGAGTAACGCCCTTTATCATGTTCCTTATATGAGCTGCTATTGTCCCTGCCATTGCAGCGTCCTTTCTTCGTGGGAGTATTGAATCCACAATGACATTATTATTTTCTATCCTAATCCTCACTTTTGGATGATAAAGCTCCCTCTCTAAGGTACCAAGAGGCCCTGAGACCCTTACTTTCTTTTCTGCGAGTTCCACATTCACGCCTTCTGGTATAGGTATCGTGTATTTCACGTAGGGTTTTGCTCCCATTTTGGTCACCTCAATAGACGTATGCCAGCAGTCTTCCTCCAGTATGTCTCTTCTTTGCCTCTCTGTGAGTCATTATACCTTGAGGCGTAGTCAAGATAAGTATTCCAAAATCCCTTGCTGGTAGATAACGACGCTCCCACTTGTCCATTTCTCTTATTCTTACTGAGAACCTAGGTTTTATAGCCCCACAATCATTTATCTTACCCTTGAGCTTTACGATGAACTTGCCACCTCTAGCGTCGTCCACGTACTCAACGGACTCAACATAGCCTTCTTCCTGCATAATCTCAAGGACTCTAGCTATAAGCTTTGAAGCTGGTTTTATCTCTACAGTCATCTTTCCTGCCCTTTCTGAGTTTTTAATCTTTGAAAGAGCGTCTGCTAATGGATCATTTTGCATGATAAACACCCCTCACTCGTATGACAATGTTAAAAGTACTTCTTGAATCCCATAATTGGTGCTAGCTCTCTAAAGCACTGTCTACAGAGATGTAAACCGTATTTCCTTACAATTCCTCTCTTCCTACCACAGCGCTCACAGCCCTCTATCCTTCCATATTTCTTTTGGGGCTTCTTAATCTTGAAGGTCATGGGCATTACTCAATCACCTCTACATTGAACTTTTCTTTAAGGAATTGATTAACCTCCTCACCAGAGTGGCGTTTTTTTT
>JAGGXY010000103.1:0-8963 GCA_021162855.1 Methanobacteriota archaeon | reverse complement strand
GTATGTCCTCGGCCTCGCTCCTCATTGGATATACGCGGGGTGTGCCAGCACCCTTTAAACACAACCTGTTCGCAAGGCGGAGAGGTGGGCTATAGTTCTCCTCTCGGGGACTTTGCTGGCCTCCCTGCCCACCCGGCATTAGACAAATCGAGGCAAGGCTTTATAAGACTAACACTCCACCTCCCCTAATTCATCCCCGCCTTAAAAAGCGAGGCTTTCTTAGTGACATTTTGTAACTGTCTCTCAAGCTAGAGTATTTCATAGAATGCAAAAAGATATCAGATAACCTTCTTCTGATGTGGCTATAGTATATTTATCTTAAAAGCGTTGTAATTACGAGAAATGACACTTCCCAGAGAGGGTAATGTACATGTGTATAATTGTCATGGGGAGGTGCTAATGTCTTGGAGGAGAGAATTCCCATAGTTTGCTATCACTGCAGCTTAGGATGTAGGACGTTTGTTAGGGTAAGGGAAGGTTATCCTGTAAATATAGAATACATGAAGAACTATCCAGATATAGTTAATGAACATGGTAAGTTGTGTTCAAAAGGAAATGCCATACTTTCGCTTGAGAAGAAACTTAAAAGAATAAAATCTCCATTGAAGAAAAAGGAAAATGGTGAGTTTGTGGAAATCAGTTGGAATGAAGCTATTAGATACGTTGTTGAGAGCATTAATTCTCTTCGTGACAATCCGGATAAAATGGCATTTATTGGATCCTTAAACGCATATAATGAGTCGAGTTATGTACTTCAAAAGTTCTCAAGAGTACTTGGGTCAAACAATATAGATAGTGAAGCACGATTCTGCTATTTGGGGGCAGGCTATGCTCTTCTTGAGAGCATGGGATATGCTGCCTCAACGAACACGATAAAATCCTTGGAGAAATCTGAGTGCATAGTAATTTGGGGGCATAACCTTGCTGAAACGCAACCTATAGCTTTCAGATATGTGCTAAAAGCTAGAGACAAGGGTGCTACAATTATAGTAATAGACCCTAGGTTCACGAAGACAGCACGTTTCTCCGACATATATATTAAAGTGAGACCAGGAAAAGATCTCGCGCTTGCAAACGGTATAATAAATGTCATACTAAATGAAACCCTTTATGACGCTGATTTTATTGAAAAAAGGTGTGAAGGATTTGAAATAGCAAGACAGATAGCTATGAGGTACGACCTAAAGACTATAGAAGAAATCACTGGAGTTAGCGCTGCTGTCATCATGGAGGTTGCCAGAAGGTTTGCAAAGGCACGAACTGCCTCCGTAATAATTGGCACAGGTGTTACACAATCAATAAACGCCAAAGAGATCACGCATGCTATAGTTTCAATAGCATTAATGTGTGGACATGTTGGAAAGCCAGGATCCGGCGTTTACATCGCAAGTGGAAAGAGTAATATACAGGGAGTCATAGACATGGGAGTTCTTCCAGATGTCCTACCAGGACATAAATCCTTAGAGGATCGTGAATATGTAGAGTTCTTGGAGAGGAAGTGGGGTTACGAGATCCCAAAGGATAGAGGGCTTTCACTTTTGGAATTCATGGAAGGTGCTGAAAAGGGACACATATGTGGAATTTATACCATGGGAGAGGATATTCTTCATAATACTCCTAATACTGAGAGAGTTCTTAGAGCTTTAGAGAAGCTTGAGTTCCTCATAGTGCAGGATAGTAGAATGACACCAACGGCGGAGCTTGCTGATGTTATCATGCCTAGGACCACAATATTAGAAAGTGAAGGCTCACTTACAAGCATTGAGAGAAGGATCCAATGGAGTTACAGGGTTATAAGTCCTCCCAAGAATGCAAGGCCTGATTGGTGGATAATTAAAAACATTGCTAAAGAGTTGGACATTAAAGGATTTGAATACTCTGCTCCTGATGACATTTTTAAGGAAATAGCAACGATTGTTCCACAATACAGGGGAATTACGATTAATATGTTAAAGGAAAGCATATCAGGCGTCTTTTGGCCACGAGGTTCTGAAAGAACACTTTATTTAGAGAAATTTAATACAAGGAATGGAAGAGCTAAAATAAAGACGTATGATGTAAAGTTATCTCATGATGAGGATAAGAGATACCCTTTAATACTTATTACTGTGAGATATGTGGACTATACTCAGGGATTTGTTACAGGGTTCTTAGACAGATTCTCTAAGGCAAAGTTGACAATTCCAAGGGTTGAAATTAACCCCGAAGATGCACAAGTCTTGGGAATATCAGAAGGGGACTTTGTTAGGATAGATACAGAGCGTGGGTCTTATCCCGTCATATGTACTATATCAAATAACGTCGAAAAAGGGACAATAGCTATTCCATGGCATATGGGGGTGAACATAATCACAAGTGATCGCTACTCAAAGGATACAAAGATTCCTGACATGAAGAGATGCCGTTGCAGGATTGTAAGGATAAGCCGAGAAGAGTTCGATCAGCTTCTCAGAATGCTTCCTGAACACATAAGGAGGCACTATCTTGGAGGTGTAAAGCATTGAAAGCTCAGAAAAAGAGTATAATAGTAAACCCATCAAGATGCATAGGGTGTAGATCATGTGAAGCAGCATGTGAAAGAGAACATAATGGAAAGAGTTATATTAAGGTTTATGAGTGGAAGGATGTCATATCGATCTCATTTACTTGTAGACATTGTGCAAATGCTCCTTGTGTGTTTGTATGTCCTGTGAATGCTCTTTACAAGGATGATGATGGTGCTGTTTCAGTTGTCCCTCAAAAGTGCATAGGATGTCTTATGTGTGCTGTTGTGTGTCCATTTGGCGTTCCAGAACTTGATGAACACAATAAGATCATGCTTAAGTGTGATTTATGCTCCCATCGCAGGAAGGAAAACATGCTTCCCGCATGTGTTGAGACATGCCCTACGGATGCACTCATTTTTGGAGATATCTTTGACGTTCAGAGGCTTAGAAGAGAAAGCATTGCTGAGAGAGTTGTAGGAATATTAAAGAGAGCTTATGAGGGGATATAAGTGACTTTGGAGAGTGCTTTCTTGTACATTGCAATTTCAGTGTACGGGATTGCAGCTCTCCTCGCGTATGTACTCGAAAGACACTTCGGAAAAGAAAGAGATGTTGTAGTGAGTTCTTTATTTATCCTAGCATCTTTATTTTTGATGGCATATGCCATAAGCATCCTTTGGAAAAAGAATCTTGTATATGCTTTCATCCTGGTCTTGTCGGTCCTTTATACTATGATATTTTTAGGCACATTTATGATGCACTTAAAAGAAAAGATTTCCTTAGGAATTCTCGCAGTGTTGAGTGTGTTTCTTCTGTTAACTGAAGACTTGCTCATTAAAGCATTAATACTCGAGCTTATAGCTCTTATAAACTGGTGGATCTTAAGAAAAGCGGAAAAATCTTTATCATCTAAGCTTATGATCTCAATTAATCTCCTTGGGGTGATACCTCTCCTGACAAGTGCCTTATTAAGTGATTATGGGAGCTCTCTTGAAAGATTTTCTGTTGGGCTTAAAGTCTCAGGAGAAGTTCTTATGATGATTTTCATTCCATATCTGTTGATATATGCTAACCCTTGTGAAAGCCATACCTTACCTCTTACGATAACAGCTGGAGTAGTTATTCCTAGTATCTCAGCATTGGATCTATTGCACACCCTAGAAGCTCTTAACGATATCGTCCTTGGAACGCTCATTATTATTATAGGAACTCTGTCTTTGGGATTTTCGCTATTCCTACGCATTTTAGAGAACAACAGCTCTTCTGCTCTTGCTGGGCTTTCTCAGGAGGGATTCAGTTATACAGCAATGCTTATAGGAATCATGGGAAGTACTTCATATGCGTTTGTTTTCAGAGGTATAGCTTTCTATGTGATGATCCTATATGTGATCATGACAGTGCTTATGCTTCTAGTAATGTTAATTAACGAAGAAAATCTCCTTGATGAATCCTTGAAGTGGAGTCCATACCTAAGAATGACCTTGTTATTTACGATAGGTTTTGTCTTGGCAACGGCTGTTGGGGCTCCCCTCACAGGGGGATTTTCCTGGAGGACAATGCTCTACAATCTCTCGTCATTAAGTGGACACTCTGTGACGGTGTTTGTAATAGTGTTGGCAATGACAGTTCTCTCATTGCCTGGATATATTAAGTCATTTATTGTCGTTCATGAGAGCTTAAGGCGTAAAATAAGACCTTATTGGGATATATTTAGAGTAGCATCTGTTATAATCTTGACACTTACGTTAGCAGTTGTAGGTCTTCTTCCAAGTATCACGTTGAATACAATTATAGGGGAAGATTATGTTCAAGCATATTTTAGCAGTGTTGAGAGGGAAAACGTAGCATTTCTTGTAGTTATTGTAATATCCTTCCTAGTGATATATGGAATTGTGCCAGCTTCAAGGGAAAAAAGGGATATATGGTCACTTGGAGAGAGAGTACCAGAAGAACTCTATAGGATTCCCCCCGAGGACTATTATAAGCCTATCACGGAGAAGTTCTCAAAGATCCTAATCATTAAGAAGGTCATGGAAAGGGCCTTCCAGAGAGCTGTACCATATGCAATAGCGTTGATAGCAATAGAGGTCTCCATAACGATTATTATCTATCTTTCTTTAGGGTGGTGAGTGCATGATAGCAAGTGTTCTTACGATAGCAATTGCAATAGCCCTCTTGACGATATTTAGTGTTCTTATGGAAGGGATTAGGGGGAAAATAAAGGCAAGGTTACAACAGAGGATAGGTGGTAGTATTGTTCATGAAATTCACGACATATTAGACCTCCTTACCCTAAAGGGCATAACTCCAGAGGAGTTACCAATATATGTAGTGGCCCCATATTTTGCATTTAGCCTATCGCTGGCATTGGGTTTAAGTGTACCATTTGGAAAAATAGTTATAGTAAGCGGTAATATGCTCACAATAATTCTTCTTGTCCTCTCAATAACTGCTATTATTTCAATCCCTGCAATGTTAGTCAATAATGTATATTCAAACATTGGAGCAAATAGGGAAATAATAATTACGTTCACAGCTCTAATTCCATTTATGCTTGTATGTGGGATATTCTTAGTTAAGTTTAACACTCTTAGCATAGTGGAAATAGCGGAATCCCTTCTAGTTACACCTTCAGTCATTCTTGGGCTTGCTGTTATAGGATACGTAGTTTACGTGCTCTCAGAGTTCGCACCTTTTGACATCTCACGTTCTAACACTGAGATAATAGACGGCATATTTTCAGAGTATGGGGGAAGATTCCTAGGGATATTAGAATGGGCGTTCTTTATAAAGAGGTTCTCTCTTGTGATGTTCTTTTCTTCGCTTCTTGCGATACCTATCACAAAAGGAATTCTTGGAGTCTCTACATATGGAGGTCATGTTCTAGCTTTTGCTTTCCAATTGGTTTTCTTAACACTTTATTACATTATAGCGACATTGATCGAAGAAAGAACTGCTAGGACTAGGATCAATAATGTAATTAAGGTGAATGGTGTTGTCACCTTGGTGGCATTTTTAGGGCTTATATTATCCTTATTTGGATTGTAGGTGATCTTAGATGAGAGAAGATGTTGAAGTTTCACAAGTGAAAAGCATTATTGAAAGGTTTAAGGATAAGATACTTGATGTGAAGAAGGTTCAAGATAACCAATGGATTTTAATAACTGATAGAGATTCTCTCAGGCCCATTGTGACCTATATTATGCAATCGGAAAAGTTTAAAGAAGCACATATTGCTACAATGGTAGGAACGGATGAAAGACCTTTAAGAGGGAAAATGAGTGTAACATTTTGGATAAACACCCTAACGGACAGTATGAACGTGTTCATAGGAGTGAGAACATACCTTGAAGAAGATAACTTGGAGTATGACTCTGTTTCTAAGGATGTACCTGGAGCGAACTGGTATGAGAGGGAAATATATGACATGTTAGGAGTAGTCCCTAGAGGACACCCAGACCTAAGAAGGCTTATTCTTCCAGATGATTGGCCTGATAACGTTTATCCCTTAAGGAAGGGCTTCAAATACACAGAAAGTCCTGTTAGTTATCCAAATTACAGCTTTACTTACACTGAAGAAAGGCCCTCGTGTGCTATAGTTCCTTTAGGGCCATATCATGTCTCACTAGATGAACCTGCTCATTTTAAATTATATGTGCGTGGGGAAGAGATCGTCGGGTGTGATTATAAGGGATTTTATTCACACCGTGGTGTAGAAAAAATTGCAGAAAGCAGGCTAACTTATGAACAGGTGAATTTTATTGCAGAGAGGATATGTGGCATCTGCGGCTACACGCATTCGACAGCATATTGTCAAGCAATAGAAAGAATATCGAAAATAGAAGTTCCTGAGAGAGCTGAGTACATCAGGACACTACTCCTAGAGATAGAAAGGATTCATAGTCATCTTCTTTGGCTGGGTGTTGCAAGCCATCTTGTAGGGTTTGAGTCAGGCTTTATGGATGCATGGAGGATTAGAGAAAGGATCATGTGGCTTGCTGAAAGACTAACTGGAAATAGGAAGACTTATGGTATGAACGTCATAGGTGGGGTTAGAAGAGATCTTTTAGACTATAGAAAGGATCTTGTTACAAAGACTGTAAAAGAGCTTAAGAAAGAGTACAAGGAGTTCGTTGATAGGCTGACGTCAATAAAAAGCTTTATCAGAAGATGCGAGGGCATTGGAGTATTAAAGTATGATAAAGCCCGCGCTTATGGTGTTTTAGGACCTACAGGAAGGGGGTCTGGAAGGAATATAGACGTGAGAAGGGATCACTCGTATGCAGCCTATAAAGACGTTGACTTCAAGGTGCCAGTTTATAAAGAAGGAGACGTGCTCTCGAGGGCTCTCACTAGAATTGATGAAGTATTTGAGAGCATTTGGATAATAGAGCAGGTATTAGACTCAATACCTGGAGGAGATGTAATAGCCGAATATACGGAGATACCACAATATGAAGAAGGTCTTGGATACACAGAAGCTCCTAGAGGAGAAAACGTTCATTATGTAATGACAGGAGAGAAGAACATGGTATACAGGTTTAGGGTTCGAGCACCGACATATGCAAATCTTCAAGCAGTTCCAGAGATGCTTAAGGGGTATACTGTAGCAGACGCTCCATTGATAATTGCAAGCATAGATCCATGTTATTCGTGTACTGAGAGAGTGACAATAATAGATGTGAGGGATTGTAAAACGATGACGTTAGACGAATATGAGTTTAACATGCTCTCTGTAAAGGCTTCTAAGAGGTGGTTTTAATGTCAAAAATTGTGACGCTAGAATATCCATTGAAAGAGCTTAAGGCTCCTGAAGAATATAGAGGATTGCCGTACATAGACCCTCATAAGTGTATAGGTTGCGGTGCTTGTAGGAACGCATGCCCTTCTGATGCTGTAATGAAAATTGATGACATAAAAAACGGTATAAGGAAGATAATACTAGACGTTGGAAGATGTATTCGATGTGGCAGATGTGAAGAAGTATGTCCAACAGGAGCTATAAAGCTTACAACGATATTCGAAGCTGCCTCTAAGAGTAGGGAAAATCACATCGAAATCATTGAGTTAAAGCTTTTGAGATGCTCCAGATGTGGAAGGTATTCTGAATTCACAGAAAGACAAGTGATGTTTGCCTTAGACATACTACCAAGAGAAGCCCTTGAAGTCGAGGCTTTGGACAAGAGAATATGGCTTTGTAGAGACTGTAGGAGGGAAACAGCACTTAGTGAGGCTGTGGATAAGGAGTGGAAGTGGTATTATGGTAAGCTTGTCAAGAGCACTTGGGAGTGAAAGAAAGCATAAACTAAGAAGTGTAAGGGTCTTTCATGTGAACAGTGGGGCCTGTAATGGATGTGACATCGAGCTTCTTGACATACTAACGCCATTTTATGATGCAGAGAGGCTTGGAATAAAACTCGTAAGTACTCCAAGGCATGCACATGCGTTACTTGTAACAGGACCTCTCACAAGGAAAACGGCATCTGCAGTCTTAAAGGCATACGAGGCTATGCCCTCTGAGCCGAGAATAGTAATTGCTATAGGAACGTGTGCATGTAGTGGTGGGATATTCTACGATAGCTATGCGCTCTATAGAAGGATTGAAAGATATGAAAAAATTGATGTCCCACGGAGAGGTGGAATCTCAGAGCTTATACCCGTAGATATATACATACCAGGATGTCCACCGAGGCCAGAAGAGATACTATATGGAATTTCTGTTCTTCTTGAGCTAGCAAATGAGCGTTTGACAAAACAATATTATAAAGAGGATTCCGTAGAAGAGTATAAAATAATTAGAAAAAAGAAGAGCGTTGTCAATGAAAGACTTGTCCTTTCACTTAGGGAAAAAACAAGGCACATCATAGGATATTTTGACAGGGATCGAGTTCTTAAGATCTTTCTTGAAATGGTTGAAATAGCAGAGAAATGTGAAGATCCAAAAAATGAAC
Source organism: Methanobacteriota archaeon (assembly GCA_021162855.1). Classification (GTDB taxonomy): domain Archaea; phylum Thermoplasmatota; class B47-G6; order B47-G6; family B47-G6; genus B47-G6. Next base: position 526 of record JAGGXY010000103.1, on the reverse strand, counting down.
TTTCAAGACTCATTGAAGAATACTGTAAGAAGGAAAAGGACTCCAGAATAAGAGAATGTCTTAGAATCTTAGAAAAGGATTATTGGAGGTTAAAGAATGCCTTACTTAGTCGTGAAGAGGTCATATATTGGATTTAAAGCAGATATTTCCAAAAAGTTAATGCATATAGAAGGAGACTTTGAGATTAATGAGATCCTTATGGAATTAGATGAGAGCACAAAGAGTATGTTAGTAAAAAGTCTTGGGTCAAGGGAATTCACGCTGGAGGATATAAAAAAGAAAGATGAAAATTTGTCAGAGGCTCTTAGGAGAGTTTATGATATTGCAAAAGCTCGAAAAGTTGGGGATATGGATGTTCTTCTTATAGTGGACAAGATATGACAACATACAACGGACCTCGTAATGAATTTTGTCATTGGACTATTTCGTTAAATAGGTACAATAGTATTCTCGGTAGTCATAGAAACATTTAAATATTATAACAACTTGCTATTTAATGGTACGCTATGACAAGACTATACAAGGT
>JAGGXY010000059.1:0-14367 GCA_021162855.1 Methanobacteriota archaeon | reverse complement strand
CCCCCACATCCTCAGGACTCTTAGGCGGGTGTTCCAGGAGCCTATAATATCACGAGCTGTCTCGAGACCAGAGTTTTTTCGGGTTTTCGAGGGTAATTCTATCATGCTTCCCCACGATCTCGACAATCTTATTCGAGAGCTTGTGGTAGGGATTCCTCGCGTGGGGATTATCCAAACCAGTCTTGAAAGTACTCCCCACCACCCCCTAGAACCTCATCCAAGACACCAAATAAGACAAGCCAAGAATATTACCATATTACGTATAAATACTAAAAGATAATATTCATTATTTTCAGGGAACTATGGGAGGTGCCACAGGTGGTTAAATGGATTTTTGTTGACTACGAAAGATGCTCTGGATGCAGATCCTGTGAAATAGAGTGTTCTTATGTACATGAGAATACTATCTGGAGGGAAGTCTCAAGAATACGCATAATAGAACCTCTACCAGGAGTTATAGTTCCTGTTGTTTGTGTACAATGTACTGAAAAATATTGTATGAAATCTTGCCCTTACAATGCAATTTATTTGGACTCAGAGGAAATTGTGCACGTTAATCCAGAGAAGTGCACAGGTTGTGGTGTGTGTATAAAAGCATGTCCTGGTAACGTACCAGTAATACACCCAGAAAGAAATTATGCTCTCATATGTGATCTCTGTGGTGGCGACCCACAGTGTGTTAAGATATGCAACGAGTTGGGTTACAATGCCCTCAAGCTTGTCGAGTCGGATGATATCAGTAGAGATCTGTATCTTAAGGACGTGTTTGAGATCGCTGAAGAGATAAAAAAGAGTCTTTATGGAATATAGGAGGTTTCTCTTGATGTATGGGTATGCTGGAAAATTACTAATTGTTGACTTATCAAGGGAATTGTCATCCGAGATAACCCTCGAGGAAGATGTGCTCAGAATGTTCTTAGGAGGTAGGGGTCTCGGAGCATACATACTCTTAAAGGAGCTTGGAGACTCCTGGGAAAATATCAACCCACTCGGACCAGAAAACAACCTTTTAGTACTAACAGGACCCCTTGTTGGATATTATCCGGGAATGAAGATCGTGATCTCAGGGAAATCACCACAAAGCAATGGTGTTATAGGAAGTACTATTTCCTCTGAGATAGGAGTTGAACTGAGATCCGCTGGGTACGACGGCATCGTCATAAAGGGCAAAGCCAAGGATCCTGTATATTTATATATTGAAGGGGATAATGTCGAGATCAGAGACGCGGAGAAATACTGGGGAATGACTGGAACAGAACTATATGAATCCCTTTCTAAAGAGCTTTTGGAAGAAGCCATAAAGAGCTCCAAAGGAAGTGCTGTCAGAGAGACCCCAATGATATATATTGGTCCTGCAGGAGAAAATCTTGTGAGAACTGCAAGTGTCATGAGTAAGTGGACACATGCTGCAGGTTATGGTGGATATGGTGCTGTGATGGGAAGCAAGATGCTTAAAGCAATAGCAGTGAGAGGAAAGGGACCACTCCCTAAAGTATATGATCCTTTGAGGGTTAGAAGTCTCATAGGACTTGTCAGAAAGGAGCTTGCATCAAGGTTCTCAATAAGGTACTGGGGCACAGGCCATGGGGGGTATACTGTAGGATATAAGTACTCGTCAGAGCCTATAAGGAACTGGCAAGAGGAATGGCACAATAATACGGAGATATCCGTGCCGAACTTTGAGAGAAGGATCTGGAGAAAAAGATTCTGGGGAGACTTTGGATGTCCAGTGACTTGCATGAAGATATCTGTTGTCAAAAGGAATGGAAAGATATACGTAACTGATGCTCCAGACTATGAGCTCCAAGCATACATGGGAACAAACCTCGGAATATTCAAGGCAGAAGACGTCGCGTATCTCTCGGCAAAAGTCGATGATTTAGGACTCTGTGGCATACAGACAGGGAATCTCCTCGGATTTACAGCTGAGATTTATGAGAGAGGAATCCTCTCAAGGGAAGACTTAGGATTTGAACTTAAATGGGGAAACTGTGAAGCTTTCAGCCGCCTTATAGATCTCATTGTAGAAAGAAAAGGTGTCGGAAACATGCTTGCAGAAGGTACTTATAGGGCTGCACTGAAGATATCAAAACTCAAGGGAGTGAATGCCTTGGACTATGCTATTCAAGTAAAAGGTGTAGGCATAGGTGCACATGGAGTCCGCAGTGGGCTTGACTATCAACAGTTTTCATATGCAGCATCCGTACAAGGTGGAGATCATACGTCTGCACCAACTGAGCCATTTGAGAGAGGAGAGATACTTGCAACATTTGTAGACTCAGCTGTTGTGTGTTTCTTTACTCTTTCCCATAAATATATATGGGACTTCCTAAACGCCGTTACAGGGTTCAATATCAACCAAGATCTCTGGGCAAAGTATAATGCACGAGCTATACTCTCAATACAGAGAGTGCTTCTACTTCTTGGAGGGCCAGATGTACGATGGAATCCTAGGGTACACGACGATCTACCTAAGAGGTTCTATGAGCCACTTCCTTCAGGACCAAAGAAAGGAGAAGCTGCCAATAAAGAAACCGTCAAAAAGATGCTTATTGAATACTATAAATTCCTTGGATGGGATGAGCTGGGCATTCCTACAGAGGAGACACTTGAAGAACTTAGTCTTAAAGAAGACCTAAAACCTCTAATAGAAAAAATAAGAAGGAGACTATTTCGTTAAATGAGTATAATAGTATTTTCGGCAATCCTGGAGGTGAAACATTTAAATAAGGGAGGGAAGAGAATATTAAGGAACTACCTCAATGACGGCAAAATAGCCATCAGAGGCAGAATAATACTAATCTCCCGTAAGGCCGCCCCCGTGGTACCCGCCAATTGTCGCTCCCGATGAGCCAAGGATAAAGATGAAGTGGCAGAGGGAGAAGCCCGCGCGTATTCCTATAGTCTCGAAAGTATCTTAAATACTACGCGCGGGCAACCACTTAATAGCTAAAGAGGCTTTATTTTGTTCCTTCTTCCAATACTTCTTTGAATCTACTGTACAAATAATTTGCTATTTCTTTATACACTTCTTTCCTCAACTCCTCTGGTATCGCTGTAAGACTTGCTTCTATAAGAGCTTCGAATGTCAGTATCAGTGCTCTTATTTCAAGTGCCTTAGACTTTATGAGGTCCTTTACTGCCTTCTGTAACAATCTTTTCGCAGCCTCGTTCTTCTCAAATGCTTCTTTTAGTTCTTTCTTTATCTCGTCTTTTATGACCTCTTTTGAAGCCTCGAAGAGAAGAGATGTTAAGTACTCACTTCCAAGTTGTTCAAACCTGACAAGGTTCTTCACAAGGTTCTCCAGCTGTTTTTCTGAGATCATCCTTTAACAACCCCTATTGGTACCATCTTTGCCACTTTCTTAGAAATCCCTGCCTTGTGAACAATATCTACCACGTGATCAACACTCTTGTATACTGCAGGAGCTTCCTCAGCAACTACCTTCATCGATGCTGCTCTTACATATATGCCCCTATTTGAGAGTTCTCTTATGACTTCTCCTCCTCTAAATCTCCTCGTAGCTTCATGTCTTGACATTACTCTTCCAGATCCGTGACATGTAGATCCAAACGTTTCTTTCATGGCCACTTCTGTTCCTACGAGTATATAGCTACCAGTACCCATACTTCCTGGAATAAGCACTGGTTGCCCACACCTTCTGTAGTCCTGTGGTACTGCTGGGTGTCCTGCTGGGAATGCTCTTGTTGCACCCTTTCTGTGAACATAGACTTTTACCTTTTTTCCATCTACTTCGTGTTCTTCGAGCTTTGCTATGTTATGTGCAACATCGTATATGATCTCAAGTCCTAAGTCCTCTGGATCCTGCTTGAAGACTTGTGCAAAGGACTCTCTTACCCAGTGTGTTATCATTTGTCTGTTAGCCCATGCATAATTTGCACCACCACTCATCGCTGCAAAGTAATTCTCTCCTTCCTTTGAGTTTGCAGGTACTGCCGCCAATTCTCTGTCTGGAACCGATATTCCATACTTTCTCATCGCTTTTTGAAGTATCTCTAGATAATCTGAACATATCTGGTGCCCAAAACCACGAGACCCCGTGTGAATCATAACAGTTACTTGCCCTACTCTTTCTATTCCAAAGGCTTTTGCTATCTCTGGTTCATATATTTCCTTCACTATTTGAACTTCCAAGAAGTGGTTTCCAGCGCCAAGAGTTCCAAGCTGAGGTGCTCCACGAGATTTTGCTTTATGAGATATCTTGTCAGGATCTGCGGTTTGCATTTGTCCGTTCTCTTCTAAGTGTTGCAGATCTCTATCCCAACCAAATCCATGCTCCACAGCCCATTTCGCTCCTCCAAGTATGACTTCATCCAACTGACCAAGAGTAAGCCTTATTTTCCCTTGAGATCCTACTCCAGATGGAACGTTTCTAAATATGACATCGATGAGATCTTTCAGCTTTGGCTTTATGTCTTCATATGTTAGATTTGTTCTCAGGAGCCTAACACCACAGTTTATATCAAATCCCACTCCTCCAGGAGATATTATTCCATCATAGGCATCAAAGGCAGCAACACCACCTATTGGGAACCCATAACCCTGATGGATGTCAGGCATTGCAAGGGATGCCATGTAAATCCCTGGAAGTGTGGCAACATTAGCTGCTTGCTCCAAGGATAAGTCCCTCCTAGTGATCTCAATCATCCTCTGATCTGCGTAAATTATTGCTGGGACTTTCATTTTTGGCTTGTAATCCTTTGGAATCATCCACTTATAGTCTGTTATTTTTCTCAATGGTCCAGACCACATGCTCCTTCACCTTATACGAAATTATAATATCTGAGTAGTTATGCTAGGTGTTCATATCTCTAAACTATATGAGTCCTATAATAACGTTTTAGTGCTGAAACGTATCTCTAAACATCCATAACGAAGTGCGCAATATAATGCCCATTAGTTTTCTTTATCTCTAGCATGTTATATGTCATGGCCTTTATAGATATTGCATAGTCGTGCCTTTCTAGGTCAAATCTTTCCCCACAGAGTTCTGCATAAAGTCTGTAGATGCCACTTGTCTCCCTTTTAATGGACACTTTTATTTCCTTTGGTAGAAGAGCCTCTGTGTCGAAAACAAATACAAGCTCTGACATCCACTTATAGAATAGGGACTCAACATCATCTGACTTAAGCTCAATGATCCTCTTTAAAACACATTTCTCAACTCTCTTTTCATACTCTGGAGATATCGCATTGAACATTGCTCTAGCCGCATTCTTAAACAGCTCTTCTAATGTTGATCCGTACACGACAATTTCCAAATCTGCAGGATGATCTAAATACTTAAAGTCCATACTTTCATCGCCTCTTGAAACTTTGTCTCACATCGTAAGCGTTTGTGACTTATCCAACACCTAAGGACGGAGCTTTCTCAGCAATAATTTTTGTAATACATAATACTTCGCTAGAAGACAGGATTTAATGACATAATTTCTGGAACTAAAGATCCCATATAAGACAATATTCAAACGCTTTAGTATTTTTATATCATAACATTGTAAAATATAATGACATTAAAAATTACCATCATGCTCCACATTGTGAGAAAAGTTCACTGTTAATTCTTTTGGGCTAAAATATTTAAATGTATTTTTCCAAAAATAAAATAGTTGCTGACAGCTTAGGAGCATTCGAAATAGCATTCACAACGTTTACTCTCACAGAGTACTAAAGAACGTTAAACAGATGCATATCGTCAGTCATCAGTTGTTGTTATATCACGAAGCATTAGCTAGGACTACTAAGCTTAAAAAGCTTCATAGACGTTTTCAGGGACGTGACAATACAGCATTTAAGGGGGTGTTTAGTTTGTATTATGAGCAGTTAGGATGGATCGAATCACCGTTTAATCCTAATAAACCTGATCCTAGGTTCATATTGTATGATGACCTAGGAAGAGAGATTCTCTCGCAAGCTTCAAGGGAATCTGGAAGAATTTTCTACGTCTATGGGAAAATTGGCATGGGAAAAACTACATTAGCACTCTGGATGTCTGAAGTAGCCGAGATATATGATCTTGATAGTGTGCTTATACATGGAGGAAGACTATACGATCCAGAAATTATAAAGGAAAAGTTAAAACTCATAATAAGAGGACCGTCATTTTTCAAATGGATCATAAGCAAGTTGAGGAGGAGATCCATTTTAAGATACATAGTGATAGTAGACGACGTAACTGAGATCCCGGACAGACATTTATTTGAGAGTTTGGTGGGATTGCTAGAGCTTCCAAGTAGACACATATCTATATGTATGTTAGGGAACAAGAAGCTTAATGAATGGCCATTTAGAGATGTATTCACAAATAGAAGCATTATAGAATATGAACTTAAGAAACCCCCAAAGGAAAAGATCCTACAGATGATAAGGAGCCGAATAGAAAGCGTTGGCGGTACAGAATTCCATCCCTTAACCTTGGACGAAATCCTTATGGCAATAGAAGAAAAAGAAACTATAAGGGATATTTTACTTGAACTAGAGAAGAAAGTAATAGAGAAAACAGAGGGAAAAAGTAAGAGTTGATCTGATCCACTCCCCGCCCTTTAAGGCGGGAGTGAGCTAAGGGGTAGTCTTACTCCCGTTACTCCTATCCCCGTGCTGGACTCCCCTTGTGGAGGATATTAAGAGCGAAGCTTGGATCGACTTTGTCACTTAAGCGCTTCTATTGCTTTAGCTATCGCCTTATCTATGATCTCCATTGCTACCTCTATGTGCTCTCTCTGTACTATTAGAGGCGGTATAAATCTTATTGCACTCTTTCCACAACCGAGAAGTATTAACCCAAGCTTTGAAGCCTCTTCAACAATCTTATTTCTGAGTTCTGGATAATATTCCTTTGTCTTTGGATCCTTAACGATCTCTATTGCTTGAGCAAGTCCTATTCCTCTTACATCTCCTATGTACTGTTCATACTTCTCCTGAAGCTCTTTTAGCCTCTTGTGCAGATATTCACCTTGTTTCCTTGCGTTCTCAAGGAGATTTTGCTCCTCTATCATCTTTATTGTCGCTATTGCTGCAGCACATGAAACAGGGTTCCCTCCAAATGTCGTGGCATGAGCTCCAGACTCTGGAAAGTCATACTCTGCCTTGATTATTGTTGCTCCTAGTGGCATCCCAGAGGCTAATGCCTTCGCAGATGTTATTATGTCAGGGACAACACCAAAGTTCTCTATAGCCCACCACTTACCTGTGCGACCCATTCCCATCTGAACCTCATCGTCTACTAGTATTATACCATACTCATCGGCGAGTTTCTTGAGTTCTGGGAAGAAGTCTTTTGGTGGAACTACATATCCCCCTTCTCCCTGTATGGGCTCAGCGAATATAGCAGCAACTTCATCAGGAGGAACGAATCTGTCAAGGATGAACTCCCTTATGTAATCCACTACTGCTTTTCCTAGATCCTTACCCTCATAGCCAAAAGGTGGTCTGTAAGGGTTGGGGTATGGGACATGTATTACTCCTGGCATCATTGGGAAGAACTTCTTCTTATGTACTGGTTTCGATGCAGTAAGACTTAGCGATCCCATGGTCCTTCCATGGAATGCGCCAATGAACGCTATTATATATGGTCTGTTCGTGTAATACTTAGCGATCTTTATCGCCGCCTCATTGGCTTCCGTTCCACTGTTCCCATAGAAGACCTTCTTTTTATGATTTCCGGGAGTTATCCTGAAAAGCTCTTCCGCAAGCTTAAGAGGAACCTCATAGTAGAAATCCGTCAACGAGAAGTGTATGAAATTTTCAATCTGCTCTTTTATAGCATTTATCACTGGTTCTGGTGTGTGCCCTGTGTTCAAAACTCCTATTCCAGAGGCGAAGTCCAAGTATATGTTTCCATCTACATCCTCAACGAAAACTCCCTTACCACGTTTTATGACAACATATGGGATCCCCTGAGTCGTCGTTACAAGATACTCCTTGTTCTTCTCTAGGACCTCTTTAGCCTTTGGACCTGGGGGTTCAACAACTATTTTTGGACCCATCATAAATTCTCACCTAACTTTCGCATACGGGAACACAAAGACCACTCAAATCCCATTCATCAAAAGACCATACATGGATTTATGTAATATGCCTATAGATTTCATTTACTATCTCGGGCTTCATTCACGATTTTGCAAGAAAACTTATGAAAAGCCCTTTTTATCAATTGAAGCAAATGATGTGGTTGCCCGCGTGCTAATTTCAGCTATGAGTGAAACTTGTGAAGTGCACGCGGGCCTCCTCTTCTGCGCCTCATCCATGATCAGCACGTCATTGGAGGCGACATCGACCGCCACCACGGAGGCGGCCTTACGGAGGGATGAATATTATCCTCTCGCCCATGATGGCTACTTTACCGTCATTGAGGCAACTCATCTGACATTCTATTCCTCCCTTGTTTAAATGCTTCGTTTTCATGATTACTGAGAATGCTATTATACTTACTTAACGAAATAGTCTATGAGAGTGCTAGCAAGAAGCTTACTCTCATAGATCACGATAGGAGCTCTTTGTTAGGTTATTACTATTTCCGATGATAGAGTTTTGTATGATCTCCTATTACGGAGTTCTCAATGTTAAGTTCATTTATTACCACCTTTTCACCAACAATGGACCTCCTTATCGTAGAGCCCTTAATCTCTGATCCGCACATAATTATAGATCCTGATATCTCCGCGTCTTCTATAAGGGCCTTCCTTCCCACATACACATGCGGGCCTATAATGCTGTTTCCCCTAATTATAACTTCATCCTCAATGTGTACTGGAGGTACTATCTTCACGCCTTCTTCTATCTCAGCAGCATCGGAGACAAAGCTCTCCCTTAGAAGTGCCTTATGAGCCTCTAGGTAAGTCCTTGGAGTTCCTATATCAAACCAATATCCTTCGAACTTATACGCAAAGACGGCACGTCTCTTGTGAAGCCATTGTATAAAGAATCCAGGAGAATCTCTCTTAAGACCAAGTGACAAATATTCTTTTATTAGGTCTATTGTGTCCGGAGGAAAAGCATAGCAGGCAGTTGCTATGAGTGTTGTTCTTGGATTGATGGGCTTTTCTTCAAATTCCAGAACCTTTCCTTCTTCATCCACTACAACCTGAGAGTACAGTGGAACAAGATTTATGTCCTTGATATCATAAACTGCTATCAATGGGTTTATGAGATCATATTTTTCGTAAAAATCAGAAAGCTTATATGAAAATATATTATCCCCTGCAATTACTATGTAGTGATCCTTTCCGAAGTGCTCCATCACTTTCTCCAGAGCAGCTATTGTTCCAAGTTTTTCTTCTTCACTCGTAGTGTCTTCAATGAACAGTTCCAACTGCTTCTCTAGAGTGCTTATCTCTTGAGTCTTCTTTTCAATCCAACGCTTGAAATACGGCGCAAAAGCTCTATTTGTTGATATTATTATTTTGTCACATGGGATATTCACTATTTCCTCCAATATGTAGTCTATGATCAGCTTTTTACCAAGAGGTAATAGAGGCTTTGGTCTACTGATGGTTAATGGCCATAATCTCGTAGCATAACCACCAGCTAGCACAACAGCCTTCATAGGACACCAGCTCCAATGATCTCTGCAAGAATACGGTGATAATAGATCCAGCGAATCCCAAATATCTACTACCAAAAGCATTTAAATATCTTCTTATCTTGCGATATGACAAAATTCTACTTTAATGAATTACTAAAGAATAGGAGAAGGTCAGATAAAGACCTGAGACTTTTAATTTGAGTGAGCAATACTTCATAGGTGTCTGCAAGATGAAGAAGGTACTGAAGATAGGTGCAGAAGCTGAGGTGTATCTAACGGAGTTTTTAGGATACAAAGTACTCGTAAAAAGGCGTCTCAGTAAGCCATATAGAATCCCGGAAGTAGATAAGATGATTAAAGAGCAGAGGACTAGGAAAGAAGTTAAGATAATGCATCTTGCAAAGACTCTAGGAGTAAATACACCTGCCATAGTGTTCACAGATATAGAAAATGGAATAATTGTAATGGAGTTCATAGAGGGCTCAAACCTGAAGGAGCTCATTGAGGGAGCAAAATCTACAGAAGCTATTGCTCCAATAATAAGAAGAATGGGAGAGCTTGTAGGAATCATGCATAAAAACGACATAATTCACGGAGACTTAACACCAGCAAACATTATAGTGGACAAAAAGAGTGGAGAAATATTCTTCATAGACTTTGGATTGAGTGAGATATCCCATGATCTTAGGCTAAAGGCTGTGGATATTCATGTCTTTAAAGAGTCCCTTAAGACGCTAACGGACTATTACAAAGACTATATGAAGTACTTTATTGAGGGTTATTCCAAGACGTTTCCTGAAAGTTCTAAGGTGTTAGCGTTAGAAAAAGAAATAGAACGCATGGGCAGATACGTCACAGGATAAGGTGATTTAAATGAGAAAATTAGTGTTCATTACATCAAACGAGCATAAGTTCAGAGAAGCTAGAGAAATACTAAAAGAATATAACATAAAGTTAGAGAGATTAAGCATGCCCGTTGAAGAAATACAAGCAGACTCTATCGAAGAAGTAGCTTATCACTCCATGAAGTCCTTAGTGGATAGGAAGATAATACCTGCTATGGCATTTTTAGAGGATGCTGGACTCTTCATAAGAGCCCTCAAGGGATTCCCAGGAGTTTACTCCGCATACGTATATAAAACAATCGGATGCCGCGGTATACTAAAATTAATGGAAAATGTTAAGGATCGTTATGCTGAGTTCAGGTCAGCTGTAGCGCTTTACGATGGGAAGAGCATCCACGTATTTACAGGAGTATGTAAAGGAACAATAGGATTTGAGGAAAGAGGTTCTGCAGGATTTGGTTTTGATCCAATATTCGTGCCTGAAGGGTATAATAAAACGTATGCTGAGCTTGGAGAAGAAATTAAAAATAAAATATCCCATAGATCGCGAGCAATACTTTCTATGGTCAAATACTTAGTTGATTACTTGAAATTCTGAGGGCTTTAAGTTTATGAGTATGACATCAAAGGAATTTGAGGTTGAATTTAAAGGAATATTCATCAGAAAGAAAGATGATGATACCTTAAGGATAATATACCCTCCATTCGAGGCGATAATATCTTTAAAAGATTTCTTGGCATTTCTTGAGAAAAACGTTGGATCGAAGGAAGTAGAAGTAGAGGATAATAAAATTATCGTCAAAGGAGGACAGAAGGATCCAAAAGACTATATTTATTACTATTTTGATACTGCTTTCAGAAGAAGTCTCGTAAATATGATCACTGGAAGGCAGACACTATACATTGATGAAAGCCTCGAGATTCCCTTAATAGGATCTCACTATTTTGGTCTCATAGACCGAGGGACAAATCTCATACAAGTGAGACCCATCACAGGATGTAACATGAAATGTATCTACTGTTCTGTTTCAGAAGGTCCAGGAAAAGATAGATTAGTCGATTATGTCATAGACTACGAATTCCTTATAAAAGAATACGAGAAAATCGTTGAGTTCAAGGGAAGACATGCTATTGAAGCTCACATAGACGGCCAAGGGGAACCTATGATGTATCCGTGGATTGTAGATCTTGTGCAAGAGCTTAAAGATGTCAAGGGAACAGAAATAATATCCATACAAACAAATGGATATAGGCTTACTGAAAAGATGATCAGCGACCTAGAGAGTGCTGGACTCTCAAGGGTAAACCTCTCAGTAGATTCACTAAGAGATGACAAAATTAAGTTGATAAATGGCGTTCCTGTAAGCTCTAATTTCATAAAGAAAATTATAGAGGCCATTGTAAACTCAAACATACGATTGCTTGTGGCACCTTTATGGATCCCAGGAATAAACGATGACGACATTATTGAAATAATAGAATATGTCCTCTCTTTAAAGCCAAAAAGCGAGTGGCCAATATTTGGTATCCAAAAGTACATACCATACGCCATGGGAAGAAAACCGAAGGTAAAAGTCATGACCTTCCACAAGTTCTATGCCGCTTTGAGAAGACTAGAGAAAAAGTATGGTGTAAAGCTTGTCTTAAGCCCAAAGGACTTCGGCATACACAAGAGGAAGTCGCTTCCGAAGGTGTTTAACCTCCACGAAAAAGTCTGGGTAAGAACAGTTCTTCCTGGAAGACTTCCTAATGAGGTTATAGGGGTAGCAAGAAATAGACTCGTGGAGATAACAGAGTTCTTGGGAGATCTAAACACGAAAGTTAGGGTTGAAATATTAAGAAACAAGGATAATATATATGTCGCTAGGGCACTTTAACCTAATTTATTTCCCACGTTGCTTCCTCTTCCTTGCCCATGAGTAAGATCTCCATCTAGGATCTGGATAGCCGCAGTGTGCACAACGTCTCTTAGCGACATTATATGATCTATGCCCACACCTGCGACAAACTATATGTGTCGTCTTATTCCTCTTCCCAAATGAGGGTGTTCCCTTGCTCATCTAGCTACACCTCCTCACTTGGGGAGATGTATATTACGTTATCACCTCGAATCACAGCAAATGTATAAGACTTAGTTTTCTGTTCACCAGTCTCCTGAATATATGTAACTTCTTCAACGTTTTTGAGTACAAGATTCATGTGAGAATCATAACCATCTAATACCCCGCGATATTCTTTGTTCCCTCTGATAACTACTAAGACGTTCTTACCACGGCTGTTATTGAGCACATCAAGTGGTCTTTTCATCTCATAAATCCCTCCAATCACTGATGACTCAAGGAAAGCTCATTGATGAGATCACAGATCTACTTTAAAAATCATATGTTTTATATCAGTTTTGCTGTTCCTGGGAATCCTCGTTCTACCTACCCGTTAAGAGCGTGTGAAGTATTAATTTCATAGCGAGTAGGCTTCCTCCTCCGGCTTCATTGGAGGGCTTTTTCAGCAGTTATTCGGGCTTAGGACCACATATCAAGGATTGCCACACTATAATGAAATAAGCCCTAAATAATATTTAAAAATTACGAAAAAAATAAAGATGTTGATTTTTACACTCTTTACTATCCACGAGACAGTCCTGCTTTGATTCTCGCGAGATATTGTTCTATGTCTTCAGGTTTTAGGTAGTGTACACCCTCGGCGTTCACATACGCCACATCCATTCCGTCCCCAGTGGCAGTATCTCTACCTATTGCTCTGACGATAGCTCTTATGGCAAGCTCAAGCGCCTCATCTAGAGTCATCCCCTTCTCATATCTGTCATCGAGAACCCCTATGGCAACAATGCTTCCGCTGCCAGTTGCTGTATATTCCTCTTCTAGGATACCTCCATCTAAATCTATTTGAAATATATGACTGCCCGTGTCGTCATATCCAGCTAAGATAACAGATATTATGTATGGAGAATACCTGTAACTGTTTAGATAATTTGAGAGCATTGTAGAAAGAGCTTTAACACTTATCCTCTTACCGCTTTTCATCCTGAAGTACCTTGCTTCTGTGTCTGCTAGTCTTGCTAAGTATTGGGCATCCCCAACGTAGCCCGATATGGTCAGTACCATATGCTCATCCACTTGGAGTATCTTCCTTGCCGCTTTACTTGCTACGTATGTTCCAGCAGATGCTCTCTTATCTGCAGCTACAACAACGCCATCCGCATACTTCAGAGCTATCGTCGTTGTCCCCGTTTTATTAACACCAACCAACTGATTATTCATAAGTGCTCACCCCACATTAACCTTCGAACGTTATCCAATGATCTAAACTAAACCAAGGATCATTATAAAGAAGTTAGCTCTACTCCCTTTGAATTGAACACATAAACATCCCAAATGATATAGAGTTACCATGTGACATTGATCAATTTAATCGTAACAATACTATTTAAAGCTTCTTTTTTAGCATTCTCCACGATGACTGTTCTCACCTTGGGCTGTTCCATAGTTCGCAACAAGTGAAACATTTGCCATCCCTTGCTTTCCGAAATCTTTAAATATTATTGAGGCAGCTCCCGTTATAATGGAATAGCCTCCGATATTGGGGTCCCAAGCCCGAATGGAGGCGATAAAGCCACAAAGATGTGGGGAGTAACCGTTCCCCCAAAGCCCTCCAATGAAGGCTTAAAGGATTAATCCTCCTGATCCTGAGGGGAGTGGGGTTACCCTGAATGGGGGCGAGGCCAATGATATGCCCTCGATGAACTCAGAGGGGTTGAGGTTGATGTGCCCTAAGGCTTATATAGGGATTGGTATGCCTATGTAGGCTGAACCCCAAGATAATAATAGGTGAACATAATGAGCATAACACTAGATCATTTCGTTAAATAAGTACAATAGTATTCTCGGTAGTCATAGAAACATTTAAATATTATAACAACTTGCTATTTAATGGTACGCTATGACAAGACTATACAAGGT
>JAGGXY010000047.1:0-15135 GCA_021162855.1 Methanobacteriota archaeon | reverse complement strand
GTATTATATGGTTTCCAATGGAGAGGCCTTACCGCATAAAAGAAATTCTTGAAACCCATCCAAAGACATTCACAAAGATAAGCTAGAGGGGAAAAATAAGAGTCACCTAGCCCCTGCCCAAGATGCGAGCCCAGGCCAAACCCAAAAGGGCAAGGACTACCTAATTCAAGGAATAACAAGCCCAACCCCCCAATAAAGCCCTCCTAATAAAAGAGAACGGAGAACCACCCACTACCAAATACTACCAAATTTATAAAAAAAGATAAAACGGAGAACGGGTTCAATGCCTAGCAGCATAGCCAACGATAACTGCTATGAGTACTATTACAACCGCTGCGATGATCATCATGGGGCTTATTTCATATCCCCCTTGGGTCGTTGTACCCTCTTCGTTATTGCTCTCTTCTTGAGAGGTCTCGGATGTCTCTTCTCCACTAGGAGGACTCATGGATGGTGATTGTAGGAGGATCTCTATAGTATGCTCTGAGAAATGTGGTACTGGGACTATTATGTGGTAACTAACTCCATCAAAGGTGAGTGCGTATCCGTAAGCACCTTCGAGGATCTTATCAAGAGATGTTAACTGAAGTTCTGCCCCATCAAATGTCACCTTTAGATCGCCTATACTCTCAGGAGAGATGTTCACGCTGGGGTCTATTTCTATGTCTACGAGGGTTCCTTCACCCTCACCTGAAACACGTGCTATGACTTTATTGCCTTGTACTGTGGTGCTTATCTTGATGTTAGGTCTAATTGATTCTCCTGAAGCTTTCATACTTCCATCGTCAAATACCTTAACGAATGCCTCGGCAACAGCTTTGTCTGTTGGGGGACTCACGATGGCTACATGGCTGTAGTTCCACAACTCAACAGTGATGATATTTCCAAGGATCTCTATGGTACCGTTATATACTTTGATTATCACTGGAGTGTTGTCTACATAGTACTTGATGAAGTCCTCTGTTACGTTCATGAACGTGATGTTCTCATTGGGCAACGTTATAACTATAGTACCTTCATTAGGAGCTTTTATTATGATAGGTCCAGAGGCTGCGTCTATGATCTTGACCCTGTTGTCGCCTGCAATTATGTCTAGAGCACAGCCATGTCTAGTGATGGCGTAACCGTTTCCTAGTAGGCTTGTTAAATCTATTTCTTTGGCTATTGTAGTCCCACGAACGGTGTAGTTAACTATGGTTCCGTTATCTATAGCACCTGAGATATATATTCCAGAGAATTCTCCAGAAGCGTTCACCTTGAAAACTTGATGATATCTGTGTCTTTCTTTAAACCAGCGCTCCATTAGGCCAGATCCTATAACTGCCCTTAGAGTATTTTCTGCTTGAATCTTGCCATCTACTACGTTTAGTCTCCCAACAACAATCCCGTATGTCTTGTTTTCAACTACGAGCATTGCTATTGTTGGAGTAACACTCTTAATTTCAACGCTACTGGCAGGAACTACTGTTATGTTCCTAGCAATGATATCGAAGACCTTTCCATAAGGGGTCGTTGTAACATGTGCTCTGGCGTTGCTCCAAATGTACACCTCATTAAGCCTACCAGCAGAACCTATGAACATGCCAGGATTGAAAAGTATTGACGCCACTGACACGTCACCCACTGTTATGTTTTCTATTCCGTTATCCGTTATCTCGAACTTCACGTTCATGTGCACTATGAGCTTCTCTTTGAGCTTTGGTAGTGGCTGTAATACCATTATGCCTGTACCCATGAGGGAGCTGTTTTCAAGTATAAGCTTTCCTCCGTGTCTTGTAAGAAATGCCATGCCATCGACGATTAGTATTGAGTATCCAGGAGCAGATTTCACTATGATGTCCTCATTTAGGGTTACTGTAGCGTTTCTTATTATCAGGGTGAGTACTTCATTGTTTATAGTAATACTCCCCTTCTCGAACATGACATACAGGAAGTTATCAAACGTCCATCCGCGTATGAACTTTCCTAGCGTTGCATGCTCAATTATAGTTGCTTTATTATAACTTAGAGTTTCTATCCCATCATCTACAATAGTACCAGAATATCTGCCTATATGGAAATGTGTGCCTGGCTCTATTGGATTAATCCTTTTGTTTTTAATCTTGGATTTCACGAGTTCAAATGGATTTCCGTGCTTCATTTTAATGTTGTCATTTTCAGGTGGATGTGCTGTAACCACTAGGGTTGCTGGGATTATAAGAGAAGACACTAACAATACCACTAAAACGCTTGTCACAGTACCTAAAAATTTGTTCTTCATCATGGGAACTCACCGTACTTAAACTTACGATGTACAGTTTATATATTGATTCTGATACATTCGACGAATGTACTAGTCCTAAAAGACTAGAAAGGAATTATATCTAAAGATTTGGAATAATTTTCCCAAATAAATGATTATTTTTGAAAAATAAACTGTAAGATATGAGATATCATTTTATTAAAGCTTACAACCCTCCCGCAGAGGATCCTCGACCCAATAGGGTAGGGAGGATGCTAAAGGAGATCGTACTCTGAAAAGTTTGGGTCTTCCCCTAGTTCTGACTTAAGCTTTTCAAAGGCCTCTGATAATCTTTTCAGTCTTCTTTTTCCTCTCATCAGTACATCATTCCCAACATCCACTAAAAATTTCATATAATCTTCTGTAACGAGTAACGTCCCATTTACTCCTAGAGGTGCAGAAACATTTTCAGTCCCGTTTATTTCAACTAAGATTCTTCCTGAAGGACTTATAGCTCTGTAATTCGTGTACTTAAAGCCAGATTCCATTCCATAATAATGTACTCTACGTGCTATCTCCATGTTTTCACAAACCACGTGAAATATAGGAGACTGTACCTTAAAAATTATCAAACCACTCCTGGCGTTTTTTAGGGCATCTAGGGCCTCTTCATATGTTATCGTCTCATGCTTCTTGAGAAGCCATTTGGCTTTTGGTTTTGCACCTATTTCTGGAGTTTCCATAATACCTATTCTCCCAGAACAACTACTTGTTGTATGTATTCCCCTTATTGAGTTCATTAGAAGGAGAAGATCTATAATATCCCTGTCCACTTTTCCTTCCCTTAAAGCCGCTCTTAGCTTTTTCATAGCCTCTAGCTTGTCGTGCATCTGATCTCCTCCCAGCCTTGAAGGGCGAGGGCTCCTGTGAGGGCAGGGAGTAAGGTTAAGGGCGCGGTCTTACGCCCGTTAGGGCTATCCCCTTGCGGGGACTCACCCTTATGGAGGATATTAAAAGCGCCAACAAGATCGGCATTCATTGCCTTTTTCTTCACGGGACAGACGAAGAGACCCCTGTACTTTCTCCCGTTTTCATGAACTTTCCCGCATAGGGGGCAGATCTTCGAAGTATATTGCTCCTCTACAGGGATATATTCTATGCCATACTCCTCGCAGAGGTCCCTGATCCATTGGTGAATCTTTCTGTAGCTCCATAGGTTCGTAATCTTGAAACTGACTTTTGCATTTTTATTAGGTTCTTTTGCAATGTATTTGGGATAACCAACCTTAACTTTTGAAACTCCTGAGAGATATAACTTCTCGAACAAATCTCTTAAGTTTGACCTAACATAATGCTCCCATCTGCTCCTCCAGATAACGTAGTACTTCCTAGCTTTGTCTGTGTCTCCTTTTGATTGAGCTTCAGCGATCTTTTTCCTCCAGTAGAAGGCCTCTGCCTTTAAAGGTCTTCCGCTAATCAAGAACGTGGTTCCGTCCTCAACGAACACTGCAAACAAGTTGTTTACTCCCAAATCAATGCCAGCTCTTTTATTACCTAATGGTGTTAAGGGAACTTTTCTCCAATCGTTCCTCACGATCTTCTCCTCGACTTTGAATGGTATATGCGCATACCATCTCCTTCTTACTTCGTCGTAGTGGATTTCAAGCCTCCCTTGTTTTCCTCTTAAGTGAATTCTTCCCTTATACCTTAGTTTAAGCTTGAAATCCTTCAGATAGATGTATCCGTCTTTGATCTCATATCTGTCACATCTTATTAGCAGAAATGGTTGTCTTTCATTCTTTTCTCTGTTTTTCTTGTATCCTAGTGGTTTTGGGATTATAAAAGATGGTAGCTTCCCCTCCTTCTTGAGCTTGAGGTTCTTGAAGAAAGATTTCCATGCCTCGGTGTTCTTCCTCGCGACCTGTTGTGCATTAACTTTTAAAACACTCTTGTACTTGTAATAAACGATCTTCTCCGTGAGCCTGAAGTCCACACCAACTTCGTTGAAGAACTGCTGTCTTCTAAGATAATTAACTTCGTTCCAGCACTTGGCGAAGATATCTCCTAACCTAAATAGCTTTCTCTCTGTTTCTTCATCTACTGCTAGTCTAACCTTGCAAGTCCTAGTCAGCACGCCTCCTCGCCTCCTCTATGTACCTCTTTATCGTCTCCGAGCTCACATTCCCAGCGGTTGCGACGAAGTAGCTTCTTGACCAGAGCTTACCTCTGTTTGCTTCGGTTTTCAACTCTGGGAACCTTTGCAATATTTTTCTTGCACTCTTTCCTTTAAAGTAGTTGGCTAAGTAGGAGGGAGCGTAGCGGGGTGGGCATGATATGAACAAATGAATGTGGTCTGGCCCTATATGCAAGGATATTATTTCGCATCCAAGCTCCTTCGCTATTTCCTCTAAGACTTCTTTAGTGTACTCAGCAACTTTACCAACTAAAACATCCCTCCTATACTTCGGAATCCAGACAAAATGGTAATTACACATGTATTTTACGTATCTTGTAGATTTTAGTCTATCCCAAGCTTCACTCAATTAACCCACCCTACTACGCTCTTACCGAATACAATAGAGTATTCAATACTTAAATATTACTCCCCCTAAAGGGCAAAGCTTGAATCAACTTTGTTATATGTTTTAGAGGCTAAGAGGACATGAGGTAGTTTTACCTTTTCTTTTGAAAGCCCTGCCCTTTAGGGCGGGGAGGAGATCAGAAACTCCCGATAAGCCACGGAATTTGATAATGTGGTTAGACTGCTTCGTAGATGGTAAAGGGCGTAAAGTTTGACATCTTTTGTCTTACAGAATCTTTAAATATTACTGAGGTAACTCCTATCATTGGTGTGGTAGTCTCCGATATGTGGGGTCCCAAGCCCGAATGGAGACTGATAAAGCTGCGAGGATGCAGTGACTTCCATTTCCCAAGAGCCAGCTGATGAATCCTGAGGAGGAAGCCTACCCGTTACGAAATTAACACTCTCCACGTGATTAACGGATAGGCAGGACAGAAGATACCCATGCGAACTTCTAAAATTATCAAAGTATCAAAAGGATGATGCACGGGCAACCACACCTTTCAATTCTTTTCATTTCTTTATGAATTCACGTCTCATTAAAAAGGATATTATAAGGAACACTATTGAACCTCCCATAGCTATTCCAGCAGAGATCTCGAGGATGTTCTTGATTCTCTGACTCTCTTCAATAATTTTCCTAAGATCCTTGGGCGATATAATGTTCATTACACTAGTTTCATTGTTCTCATAACCTGTCGTGGGATTAAATGCTTCACCCTTCATTATAAACGACAGATATTCCTCCATGACTCTTTCTTTAACCTTGGTTACATTTATTTGAAGTGGAGGGTACGCTAATGGTCTCCAATCGAATGTACTGGTAGTAAGACCTGAAATAGGGTATGCAGTTTCTAAGATGCAATCATTGTCTGCATCCTCTGAAATACCTGCAAGATCATGCCAATAGTTTCCGTATTCACTTGTGTTCCATAAAGCTACGCCATCTAGATCTTGTGCTTGCGATTTATTCACGAATATGTCTTTAGTCTCAGCATTATAGAAGAACGAATTAAGATAGACCATAATATTGCTGCAGGAAAGCAGTATTGAAACTGCGTATGCATAATTCTTATAGAAATAATTATTCGTTATATTCGAGCGCATTACCTTTTTGTAAAGAATTATGCCGTTTTCATTTTCTATTAGAAGGTTCCGATTTATAGAGATCTCGTATGATCTCTCGATTTCTATCGCAATATTATTATAAATTAATGTGTTCTCTATTATTTTGACGTCATTTGACATGGACACGTCTATGCCATATTGGAATGTATTCGTAAAAGTACAACTCTTTATCACGATATCTTGGGCTTCTGACAGCTCAATGCTCTTATAGTTATTTATGAAGGCAGTGTTGAGCACTCCAACATTTTCTGAATCTTTTATTCTCACTCCAATGTTGTTTGATATTATCTTCGAATTACGAATACATATATCCTTTGAATTTAAAACATATAACCCAAGCCAGTTGCCGAAAAGGGTTATGTTTTCTAAGGAAATGTGTGAAGAAATGTATATTGCTATGCCTCCCTTTAAGGCATTTGTCTCAATATCGGGCTTTATAGAAGTTCCATAAATTCTGACATCCCTTAACACGAGTGGCTTGTTAAAGTGTTCAATTAGTATTCCCTGAAGCCCTGAAACATAAATCGTAATGTTTTCCAGTACATACGGGTCCGAAGGTGTACCGTTTCCATATAAGCGAGCTCCTGGAATGATATTAAGCACCTTCTTTAGAGATTCTTCGTCATATATTTCTATAATAAACACGTTCTCATCTTCCGCCATAAAGAATGGAGTAAACATCTGCAATGATATCAATAGGAGAATCATCAAGCATGTCCCAAATGTCATAAAACTGTTTTTCAAGCTCCCCAATATCCTCACCCTCGTAGATCGTAACAGTCTCAATATTCTCATTTATGCTCTTGAACGTGAGGTTAACAGACCCAGAAAAACCTCTATCATCCACTATATATATTTTCGAGTGGATGAACTTTCCTTCACTTGGAGCAAACTTGAGTTTCACAAGCTGTCTAGGGGGGCCGAATTCGCGAATGACTCCTTTGTAAGTTCTAGCAGACAACCACTTAATATAGCTCATGACGGTTCCTATGGGGTAAAACATCTGAAACATTGCTAATACATATACGCTGAATGGAACACCTTCAAACATCACCATAAGAATTATTGAAAGGATTATAGTTCCTATTAAAAACATAATAACATGTTTTACCTCAAGAAAATATGCGATCGTTGATACAAGTACAGCTGAGGCCACGATAGAGGCATAAAGGACAAACTGAGACATTAAGGGAATAAGACCACTTACAGAAAGCATCATAAGAATAATTATACAAGTATATATTGCGAGAAGAGTATCCATTGTTCTTAATTTTTTGTCCCTATATCTCTCAAACCTTTGAAGGTCGCTTTTCGAAATTTTACCAGAATATATTGATAGTACAGCTGCTGAAAACGCCCTTCTACCTCTCGAGGTTACCACTCGAACATCAACACCACTTCTTGCTTTTTCAAGAAGAAGCTTTGCATAATCTGACGATATATAGGGAGATACTATGAATATTCTACTTTTTGCATCCCTTATTGCTTTTATGATACATCTTCCAACACCTTGACCAGACACAGTTCTTTTTGCCACGAAATTCACCATTAGCTCTTCTTTCATTAAAAATATTAAAACGATAATGTCGTGATGACTTTTTGCGCTGATGGGTAGTATAAGGACACAGTATCAACAAGCAAATGTTTCATAATATATTCAAATTATTTCCTATGGCACATTAATTTTACTAAAACTTACCATAGCTACATCTGAACATCACTCTGTTTAAAGGGTGAGAGATTTTTCAAGGTCTTTTGACGTCCTCCCCGCACTAAAGGGTGAGGTTCTCTCGTGGTAAAAAATACCCTTTATGATTCCACTCGTTCGCCTTGCGAGACTGTTAATATTTAGTAGGCATATGTGGAGATTGACCAACATGGAACGACTCTACACGATGAAAAGAGCCACCCACCCCAGAGGTGGCGGGGGATAAAGCGCCGAAAGGGACAAGCATAAGCCCATACCCAAGATGTGGGGCTCATGTGATCCCAAAACCCTCCAATGAAGGCTTAAAGGATTAATCCTCCCAATCCTAAGGGGGTTGGGGTTGATGTGCCCCCCAAGGCCTACATAGGCATTGATATGCCCATGTAGGCTGAACCCCACAAATAAAAGGTAGCATATCTAATGAGGACAATCAAAACTCTTAAGAACTCTAGTACTCTCTAATTCAAGTGCAAATCTCCTCACATCACTCCATGGCTTCCCATGGCTCATGCTCAATTGGAGGTGTTAACTATGTATAAGCTTGTGACAATTGAGGATACTGTAGCAATTCCTCCAACGAGAATGATGGAAGACGTTAAGAAAGTCTGTTGGGAGATCGTTCTCGAGAATCTCTCAAAGAAGCCCTATAATGAGAACGTAGGGGTTATAATCCTTCCTCTTGATGTAGAACCTATCGGGGATGGTAGGATAACGTTTGGAGATCCAAATGTGTACCAGAGGGTAAGAATAAAAGCAATAGTTTATAAGCCTGAAAATAAGGAAGTCATGGATGGGTTCGTGACGCATGTTATAGACAGGGTTGGCCTTATCGTGAACCTTGGAGTAGTAGATGGTCTCCTACATGTGAGTCAGATATATGACGATAGGTTTTTATTCTCAAGAACGGAAGTAAGAGGTGAAAAAACGAAATATACAGTGAAGGTAGGAGACAAAGTGCGTGTCCGCATAGTTTCTATATCCAAGAATCAAAGCTTCACAATACCCCCATCTGGAATAAAAGATCTAAGAGGATTCAGACCCTGGCGTATAGGGCTTTCAATGCGCACACCTGGACTTGGTAAAGAAGAATGGAGAGTCTCTGAAAAGGGTGAATGAAAATGGCAAAGAAGGAAGCTAGATGTGAAGCATGCCCAAATTGTGGTTTTATATTTGATGAGAATTTCTTTCCCGAAAACATAACAAATACGCAAGTGTGTCCTGTATGTGGTTCTGAAGAGCCTAGAACCACATATTGGACAGGAAGACTAATAATTATCAATTCAAGCAAGTCTGAGGCATGGAAGATCCTTAAAGATTATAGAGACATAGAAGAAGATATCGAGGGAATTTTCGCTGTAGAAATGGAGTGACGAAGGATGAAAAAACTTTACATTTTGCCTGATGACCTCAGAATAGAACTTAAAAAACCTGTAGGTGAACTTGTAACAAATGATGAGGAGATATGTAAAAAATACAGAGAGATAAATGGAATCCTAGTTACTGTTGGGGATATTTGCACATCAAGGGCACTTGAATGCGGCAAGAAACCTTTAATAGCTATTGTTGATTTCAAGACAAAAAGGAAGTTCTTACCAAAGCATGAAATGATATTAAACAAGCTTCCCAGGGAATACATAAGGGTAAAAGTGAGGAACAATCCTGGAACAATTTCGGAAGATCTCATGCTTGTGATATCAAGGGCTTTTAACGATATGAAAAAGATGTTAATAGTCGTTGAAGGAGAAGAAGATCTCTCCGTGATTCCCGTAATTATATATGCACCTATTGGAGCGTACGTAGCCTATGGACAACCAGATGAGGGGACGGTATTTATAAAAGTTGACGAGACGTTAAAGAGGAAAGCTCAAGATATTCTCAAGAGAATGGTGGTGACCTGGCATGGAGCTCCAGATAGAATCAAAGAGATATAATCCTCTCCTTAAGAGGACAGAAATACACGCCAGAATAGTACACAAGAGGGCAGCCACTCCCTCAAGAGAAGATGTAAGGAACCTCATAGCCTCGGAGTTCGGTGTAAGTAAAGATCTCGTAATTGTACACCACATAAGAACGGGCTTTGGGTGGACTGTAAGCAAAGTCTATGCGAAGATATATGACACCTTAGAAGACCTTAAGCGTGTTGAGCCAGAGCACATACTAAGAAAACATGGGCTGATCCAAGAAGAAGTTAAGGAGGGTGTATGACTATGGCAAAGGGTGCTGAAAGCATCTATAAGTACTATGAAATAAAGGATGGGAAGCTTATCAGGAAGAGAAGGTTCTGTCCAAAGTGTGGTCCTGGAACCTTTTTAGCTGAACATAAGGACCGATGGACATGTGGAAAGTGTGGTTATACAGAGTTCAAGACGAAGAAACAGTCCTGAAAAAGTAAAATGAACAAACAGCACAAATATAGTATTCTCAAAACAGCACTTTATCCCATAATATCCTTTCTAACTATTTTCTTAACGACATTATCAACTTCACTTAATATGTTTTCTGAAACATTTTTCTCCTTCTCCCATTGACCTATCATCTTAGAGGCTAGAAGAACTAACTTCCTATGAAGCTCATCATTTTTATTGTATTTTGGCAGTTTTAGGCTTTTTATTAACTTTATGGAGATCTTATTATTGTACTCGTTTCCAGCTAGTATTTCCCTTATTATGCTTGAGTTCAAAAATGCAAAGAGATAGAGGGCCTCTTCTTTGTCATATATGGGTATGTACTGAATCCCGGATAGTAGTATCGTTGGTTTTCCTTTAAATGGCTCTACAAAAGAAACATAGAACTCCTTACCGATACTCTTCCATGCAACTTTATATGGGGCAAGTGCTTGGGGATTCACGTTGACATAATAAAATGGAACTTCTTGCGATGCTTGGTAATATTTTATCTTTCTGGAGATAAGCTTCTCCTTCTCTCTTATAAAAAAGGCATAAGTGTTCGGATATTTTTCTTTTAGTGTCTTTTCATCCAATATGTTCTGACCCTTAACAGGAAGCAATATCCAATATTCCGGAATCGTCTTTGGCCATCTCAGGTCTGAAAACCTTACAACAGGATATAAAAGGTCTTTTTCTACGAACCCTGCGTTTCTAAATCCTAAGGAATATCTACTCAACGTTGAAACATATGGGAGACCTAGCGTACGATTATCTTCTAAAATCATTACAACATATGCTTCATCTTTTCCCGTTATTAATCCCTCTTGAACGTTGTATGGATTTACTCCCCAAAAGCTGTCAACATGTGCTATGTTGCTTGGATCGAAGACTAATGGTGTACTGTATCTTACTATACCGATCTTATTTTCAATGGGAAATGGTTCAAACTTACAGAGACTTCTCACAGTAACTATCATGACAAGTTTCTCTCCTATGAACGTGGAAGAGATTATTGAAAGAAACGTACAATCTCCTAAGGTTATGTATGAAAGAAAGCCTTTCCTAGATAGAAGAAGCCTCTTTGGTATAATCAATACCACCAAGGATCCAACTTGTGTTCTTGTCTTTATGAAATCTACAAGACTCTCTATATCCTTTTTGGATGGTTTTACGGGAACAAGAAGTATTGACTTAGGCGTACTATGCTTTATGTCCTTAAAATCTGATGAAAGAACATGTAATGTTTTCTTAAGCAGTATAGAACTCTCCGCGCGAATGGGTTGTATAATTAATTTGATTCTCTCTTTGAGGATCTTACTTAAGATCACAGCTATGGCAGGGGAGTCCGTATATATTGTGATGCTCTTTATCTCACTACTAGATAGTATTTCGAGTACTCGTATCCAAACATGCTCTGATAGAAGTTCTTCTGTTTCAAATTTTTTTAAGAGTTTTGTAAGCTCCCATTTATATGCCTCGAAAAGTTCTTGGAAATCTATAGCCCTTATCTTCTCTAGAAAATCCCCCTCTATGAGATTTATGAGCACGAATTCTGGAGTTCCCTCGATGGTTTCAAGCTTATTACTATCCATTAAAGTCTTAAGACATATGAGAGTTTCAAGTGCCTCACAAGGTCCGCACTTGTTTATGTTTCTTATGGTGTCTATAAGGTCTAATATCAGCTTCTTCATCTCATTAGATCACCTCCTTGTGGGCTGGAGGTCTCGCCCTTTAATGCAGGGAGGAAAGCCCGCCTACTGTATTTTTGCGTAAAGTTCTTGATACTTTCTGTCATATTATGCTACAGAAGGTGCCCTTGACCGTGCCCAATGAACCACGAGCAACCGTGCGAAGGACGCTCCCTGTGGGAACCCTCACCGTTCACGGCAGGGAGGATGTCAGCTAAAATCTCTCGCGACCAGCTCTTTTATAGTATAACACGTTTAAGGCTATAATTATGACAAGTATAATTATTATTACTATTAGAGCAAGCTTCTCCCTGTTTATTCCAGTGCCCACTGTTTCAGGAGTAGGAGCTGTAGAAAGATCTTCTTTCTTAATCGTGGGAGCGGGATCATACGAATAGGCTGAAACATTGAACTTCTGATCCCCATACCCGTCCCCATTGAGATCTACCCCAGTATACTTGTCCCAATAATTATGGAGATACTCATGCTGTGAGTCTTCAACCACATAATTCCCAACGTTTTCAAATGCACTGTATTCTACTCTCGCACTTTCCACTGAGAAAAACTCTATTCCTGTTGCCTGAATGGAAGAAAATGTGGATCTTGTGATCTCTATGTTGTCTGAATACATAAGCTTCAGACCAACTGAGGCCACCTTTCCAATGTAGTTACTGACAAATGTGAAATTATGAATATAATATCCATCAAGTCCTATTACAGCATCGTAGATCGTTGTATTATTAATGACAATATCCTGCCCACTTACTATCATAAGTCCAGTATAGACGTTTTGAATTATTGACGAGCTTATAGTAATTCCTTTTATAAATCTCATAACAAATGCGTTTACGCGCTCTTCCTTTTGGATGTCCGTTCCGTATATGAACCTTATGTTCTTCACAACTAATTTCTTTATATACACATTCATCGATGAGGATATCTCTAGAGCAGTGCTTTTGCAATCTTTTATCTCTACATTAGACAATATGACATTGTTTGATTCGATAATAGTGATCATATTGCCTTTAATCTTTATATCTCTTAAAGTCACATCTTTTGAGTTCGAAACTGAAATTCCTGTAGATGACAGCTCTAAGTTCTCTATAAGCGCATCTGAAGACTTATATATTCTGACAGCTAAGTTCTTAATGCTGGCAATGAACTTTACATTAGATACTATTATTTCTGAGGAGTTCTCAAAAGAAGTACCATAGTTTGTGAATATAATTGTCGAGTTTCTTACAGTGATATTCTTTGAGTTGTATACAAAAATTGCATTAGCTGCTTTGATTGTTGTATCCTCAATCAGCAGTTTCTCTGCGTAATATGCTAAGACACCAAAGTTTATAAACTTCACATTTTCTGATGCTATCATTGCCTTATCTATGACGACATTCGTCACATTATACAAAATCACCTGAGCATAAGTCCCGGATATTTTAATATCCTTCTCGTTACTAACTATGATTACATTCCTCTCATAAAATTTTAGATGTTTGAATGTGTTCTCAAATTCTTTAGGTCTTTTAACGCTGAGAGGTGCAAGAGTTCCTCTTATGCTAACATTTATGAAATTCGAGTGAGTGACGTTATCTAAGGCTATTCCATAATCCGACTTCTCTCCAATGATCCTAACATTTTCAAGTGTTAAATGACTTACGTTGTATAATTGAATCACTGCCCTGTAATTTTCAGCAATGAATGTCACATTTCTTATAGTCAAATACTTATTGGAGTTTTCTATCATCAGCGCGGGCTCTCCCTTAACGTTCACCACAATGTTCTCGATGATATATGGCGACTCCTCAGTACCAGATCCTCCCTTAACAAAGGGCAAATTGTAATTATTGTCAAGGATCACTATTGGAGTATCAATGACGTCACTCTGAGCAATAATAATATGTAAGCATGCCAGATAGCCTCCAACAATCGTTGCAAGTATTAATATCGTGAGTAAACCTTTACCTATAAGTTTAATAGCGTTCACGTGAACCACCTTACAGAGAAAGAAAAATGCACTAGTAAAGTGACTTTGTTGTCACATATCCTAGATACTTTATATAAACTTTGATTCTATTATTTTCGCATAGTCGTTTAACGATTATTGTGTGCTCAAATTAACAGCATATTTTGATACGATGCCATGGTTTATCCAACAACCATTTCCTGGCCTGCCAATATCATATGCTTCCCCTTCTTCTACTGTGAAACTTGGAGATCCTATGTCTTCATGTATGAGATGAGACGTGAGAACAAGTAGGGCATCTGCATAGAGAAGTGCTATGTGGAACGCTACTGAGTTCAGGAGTGACGATGAGAATCCTGGGAACAAAATAGGTACGATACCATAGGATTCAAGGATGTCTGCAATCCGCATAGATTTCGTCACACCGAATGTGCTCACATCTATCATCACGTAATCATAGTCCCAGAAAGCCCTTTGGGAAAGGAACGTGAGGTAATTATACTTGTTTAAGAGAGGTATATCAGTGTATCTTGCTATTGGATTCTCAGATAGCACCAAAAGCCCAAACTCATCAGCTAGTTCCATGGTATCTGGCGTTGGCCAGTATATGCCTGTAGTGATCTCTAGTGTTTGAAGCACTTCTTCATCTTTGTCCCAGGAGCCGCTTGAGACAAACATTATGTAATCGAAGTTGTGAAAGTCTTGCGTAGCTGGAATTCCAGGAGCATATGTGTAAACCACAGGTGATGAATCCTTTTTTCTTCCATAGATATTGCTCCATGGAGTGCCTACGATCTTCCCTATGAGGTCTAAATATGCAATCTCAAGACCAACCCCAAAGTCTATTCTCGAGTCGTAGATCACCTCGAACATGCTAAAGAGGTCCCTACCCATAAGAGATTCCTTAAGATATCTGTGAAGATCTGGGTGTACAGGCCAAAAACGTTCCCCAAAAATAAGGAATTCCCCCCAACCCACGAGATTACCTACCTTGATCTTCGTCAAGGTGGCTCTGTAGGTATTGACCTTTGGCCTTATAGGGACCAGGTATGGCATCTCTATGCCTAAGACTTCAACATTTTCTATTCTCCTTTCCTTTATCAAGGCACTCACCTTCCTACGAGCTGGAGGCTTCACCCTTCGAGGCGAAGAGGAAATCTCGTTTAGCAATATTTATTGATACATTTAAATCTCTGTCTACCTCAAAACCACATTTTGGACACTTAAATATTCTTTACTTTTGAAGGTCTTAATGTGATAACAACTCAGAGTATACTTTTGAAAACCTCACCCTTCAGGGCAGGGAAGAGGTCAGAAAAACGGTTAGGTCCGTTTCCTCTTGCATTATATTTTAGTTGTTTCTAGTACTTGCGAGGATAAGTAGAGTGCTCTTGTAGTGCGAGGGTTATCCTCAAGATCCAGGATCACGAGCTCCTTAGCGGATTCTCACTAGCCT
>JAGGXY010000024.1:0-4122 GCA_021162855.1 Methanobacteriota archaeon | reverse complement strand
TGGGATTAGTATTATCGCCTCTGATGGCTATCCTGCCGTCATCGAGGCAGTTCACTTAATATTCTATTCCTCCTTCATTTAAATGTCTCGTTTCCATGATTGCCGAAAATACTATTGTACTTATCTAACAAAATAGTCCCTTCCCACCACCCTCTTGCGTATCCCCGCCCTGAAAGGCGAGGTTTTGCAAGCAACAATTTTATAAAAGGAACTACTCCCCGCTATAAAAGACTTCACGTTTTATACCTTTAAGGAGGTTTATATTGAAATTCAGAGGATTTTATGAAAAACTTATTAAAAGTGGTTCATGTTGAGTAAACACCACAGGGAGATCCATAGGAGGTTGTAATGATCTCCATGAGCATAATACTCTTCAGCATCACATTGGTAATATCAATACTAGTACTAGCGAAAGGTTCAGACATGTTTACTGAGGGCTCAAAGGAGCTAGCTCATATTCTTAAGATAACATACACGGTAGTTGGCATACTAGTGGTAAGCATATCTACAACTCTTCCTGAAAATACTGTTTCTATATACTCTGCTGCGACAGGATCCCCAAGTGTCGCTTTTGGAAACGCTATAGGATCAATAATATTTAATGTAGGGGTTGCATTAGCAGTTAATGGCATAATACGCAAGGGAAACGTCCTAGATAAACACGTATACTTCGAGGACGTTCCTGTAATGATTGTGATGACAATACTTGCCTGGATATTTTCGTATTTGGATGGTATGCTCTCACGATTGGAAGGTTTAACGCTCCTTCTCATAGGAATTTCGTATTATGTTTATAGACTCAGATCATCAAGAGAAGTGTCTAACGATGCAAACAACGAAAAGCATGACATTAAAAAAGTCATAATTATGCTCCTTCTCGGATTGCTTATGGTCATTCTAGGATCGGTGGGGCTTAAAGAAAGTGGCGTAAACCTTGCAAGAGCCATTGGAGTTCCTGAGGTTTATATCTCAATAATCATAATTGCTGTCGGAACATCCATACCAGAGTTGGCAACTTCCATAGCATCTGCTATAAAGGGCATTGGAGAGATCAGTGTGGGGAACGTAATAGGAGCTAACATAATAGACATATCCATTGCCTTAGGTCTCGCTGCTGTTATATGTCCGATATCAGCAGATGCACCCTCGTTAGAGCTTACATACCCAGCAACGGTGATCATATTCCTTATACTAGAAATAGGACTACTTCTGAGAAAACGAGTTGATAGGATCCTCGGCGTTGCCCTTATAATTGCATACAGCATTTACGTGTACCTACTTTCCGTAAGTTACATTCTGTAACTACCATTCTGGTTATCTGCTACTTTTGGAACACGCGAGACTATCGTAGCGGAGGACCTTCCCCCTCTCCTCTTCATTGGAGGGCTTTTGGGGGCACGCGAGCCCCACGTCCTCGCGGCTTTAACGATCCTTATTCAGGCTTAGGACTTCACATATTAGGGATCGTCACACTATAATGAGAGATAAATAATGAGGATAAATCTTAAGAATATATAAAATTGTGGAAAGTAAAAGGTGGCAAACATTTTCACTTGTTGCGAGTTATGGAAGAGCCCTAAAGCCCTCCAATGAGGCCCCACAAGGAAGGAAATCCCTCAAGACGGTTAAATGTTTACCACTCATACCCAAACCGCCCTAAGGAGAGAAAGGATTCATAGCACATGTCTGCATGGTATAGGGGATAGTCAGATATGCTAGAGAGCTATGATAGAACTAACGAAGAATGGCTAGAAAGATTCTTGAAAGTTCTTAAAGAGAACTTTGGGGAAGAATTCACAAGAAAAGTTTTGTACAAAATAAAGGCCCCCCCAAAGTTCATAAAACTCTATGAGGTTTTTAAACGGGAGTATGGAGCAATTGAGTGTTGTTTGGAGCATTATTTTGATATTGGAGATGCCAAAAGGAACTTTTACGTGATCTCTCAGAGTGATCATAATGGGAAAAGAGTGCAGGGAGTTCTTCAGGGCATTGATAGGGTAACAACGGGTTTATGGAAAAAACATGTTGGATCTCTTGTAAGGATATATGGTATTATGTGTGAATATCAAAAAAGCATCCTTAAAGTTAGCTATGACCCCAGGATTTCGATAATTGTGCCTGCTGGAAGGTGTTTTCCTACAGCCCCTAGACATCTAAAGAGTGGGGAACAATACTTTTCCGTCTCAGGATATATAGTGGACATCAGCTGGAACTACTCAGAGACATATGATGAGGACTTCTGGTTTTACCTAACGTTGGGGGATCCTATAATAAGGGTTACAATAACCTCAAGGGGACACTCAGCAGTTATAATGAAAAATGCATTTACAGAGGCATTTGGAGAGGACTTGCCCTCTTTTGATTCTAAAAGGGAATATCTAGAGTACAAAACTATCCTGCTCTCTAAATTACTATATTTTCCTGTGAAAATTACTTCTGAGAGATATATGAAGTGTAATTTTTATGAGGGATTAAGGCTGAGAACATTTAACTCGAAGCGTAATTTAGACTATGCATTGAGCTTTAGCGAGATTTCTGATGAAGAGCTCTTAGGAGATGTTCCCTTGGGAGTTTACGAGCACGGTCTTATTGGCGAGGTGCAGGATATAGTAGAGGACTCAACGGGAATGTCTTGGTTAGAGATAAAAACGGGAGAAGGAACTACAAGAGTTGCCATACACTTAGAGAGCACTAGGGATCTTGCTTTGGGGGATAAAATCGTGATCCTTTATGGCTCACAGTCTATTCTCTATAAGTGCATGCGTGGTGAAGCAGTAGTGCTCAGTGATAGGACTTATGATAAGATACTAGTAGAATATCAGAGAGATAGAGAGATACTACTAAGAATATCGTCAATGCCAAGAATAAGAGTGATTTAAAGTTAACTCTAAGTTAATGTTTTATAAATCTGTTGCTTACAAAACCTCACCTTTAGGGCAGGAGGATGTCAAACACTAAAAGACTTCCACTAGTTATGCGAGCATAGGATGTAACATTTCTCTAGGGTAAAAATTAATAATATGGCATGATACAGAATAGTACCTAGGAGTACCTCTTAGAGGATCATAATACTTTCATTATTGGTAATTTATTATAGCTTGATTTCGGAATATACACGTCATACTACATGCGTGCTTCCTGCTGTCAAAGTATTTTACTTACGGTGATATGAAATGAGTGATATAGGCATAGTTCTTTCAAATCCCCTACGAGCTAAGATTTTCAAAGCAATTTGCGAGGGAGAAGATCCTGAGAACGTTGCTAAACGTGCTAGGATCCCCACGCTTCTCCTTAAAAGAGAAATAGACTTCTTAATTGAAAAAGGCTTAATAGAACTTTCTGATAACAAGTACGTCCCTACAGAGAAGGGAAGAAAGATCTACGAATCAATAGAGTGGTAAGAGCAAGTAGTAAGTACAAATAATAGTATACCCTAGCAAGTAGAGTTATCTATTAGGTGTATTTCATGATATCTCGGTTGTTTGACCTCTCTGAAATAAAAATAAGGAGAAAAAAACTTGGAATTACCCAGAAAGAACTTGCTGAGCGTGCAGGAGTAAGTCAAGCGTTGATAGCTAAGATAGAAAGTGGACAAGTGGATCCTAGGTACTCTACTCTCAGAAGAATACTTAACGCACTTGAAGAGTTAGAGAAGGAGAGGATAAAGGCAAATAACATAATGACACGTGACATTGTTTATGCAGAAGAGGATGAGCCACTTCTAGATGCCATATCAAAGATGATCAGTAAAGGATACTCCCAGCTCCCAGTTAGGGACTCAAATGGAAGAATCACAGGAAACTTAGACGAGGAGGTCGTTGTAAGATCCATGATGAAATATGATCCAGACAAGTTGAAAAATGTAAAAGTAAAGGACGTTATGAAGCCCCCCCTGCCAACAGTACCACCAAATGCAGGCATAGGAACATTAATATCAATACTCTCAGAAAGCTCTGCTGTTCTCGTAGTAGATAAAGGAGGAAACCCCAAAGGGATCATAACGCGTTCTGATGTCTTAGAATACCTAAGGAGTTTGGGGCAGAAACTTTAAACTGTAGTTTTTTGTATCTTTTTGTTTTGCTCTGTTTCGGGCGAAAGGTTTATAGTGTGGCGTGATGGGGT
>JAGGXY010000004.1:0-9285 GCA_021162855.1 Methanobacteriota archaeon | reverse complement strand
GGCAAGGACTACCTAATTCAAGGAATAACAAGCCCAACCCCCAATAAAGCCCTCCTAATAAAAGAGAACGGAGAACCACCCACTACCAAATACTACCAAATTTATAAAAAAAGATAAAACGGAGAACAGATACACTATGCATCCTATGTGTTCATGACAAACAGACTCATATAGTGCGGGTCATGGCTCCAGTCGCTTCCTCATCGATCAGCAGACCCGTTGTTAATCATCCCCGCCATCATATTCTAAGTCAGTAATCACTTAAATACTCTCCTTGAGCTGAACTTTTAAAGTAATAATAAATTTAAATTATATTGAGTTTGCTAACACCTAATGCCGGGGTAGCCTAGCCTGGCCAAGGCGTCGGATTCGAGATCCGATGGGCTCATGCCCGCCTGGGTTCAAATCCCAGCCCCGGCGCCATTTATTTTCACTGTAAATAAGCTATATGTGGTCAAAGCAATTTCAAGCTTCTTTTATTTCTGTCTTAATTGACAACACAGCAAAAATAAGAAATATTACAAGATAAATTGTTGAAAGTATCACTATAAGATAGATAAAGGAGTACATCATTCTTTCAAATTTAAGTTTCCATTTTGTGAAAAGAAAACTTACAACAACTATCATGAGCGCAAGAAATCCAAGGGTATACCCTTGAGCACTTTTCTTTGCTTTTTTAAACATTATTGTTATGCTGCTGTCTAATGCCTCAAATACTATGAGGTATTCAAACAAAAACGCTATGGAAAAAGGTATTAACATCATGGCAAAAATGGTTTTGAGGTGAGCTCCATAAATCTTTGTCAATATGAGGAAGACATTAAACATGACATATGCGGCAAGTGAAGGTATAAACGTGAATGCGTAGTATGTGTTATAATCCATTATCCTCTGGAGATCTTCTATGGACTTCTGAATTGTCGAGTACATTCTAGTGAAGGGATAAAAAGCATAAAAAAGCGTTGGTATCAATGATAATCTAAAAGACTCAGAGCTAATCCATAGATGCAAATTATAATGTAATAATCCTCTGAGGGCTATTAGTCCCATAATCAAAGACGCTAGGAACATCACAAGAAAAACCTCATAGAAGTAAGATCTAAGCTCTTGAACCCTCGATTTCTTAGTGTTGATGCAAAGAAGGGACATAAGGAATAATGAGAATACCAACGCTAAAGATACTGTAAATGATTCAGGAGGAGTATTGACTGCTTCTATTATCCCAAGCTCTCCTACAGACTTCTGAAGAGCAAGTGTGACGATCACCGCTATAATATACAATAGACCTCTAGAGTATCCTGACACTGTGAGGCTTGAGATAACAAAAATAGTCACAGCTGATATCATAAGTAATATTACAACATCAGGAGCATGTTCACCAAATATTGAAAGCATAGATCCCAACCATATAACTACTAGCGTGACCATTACTGCAAAGGATAAAAAAGTGTACACGGCGATTGCCGTAATGCCTACCCTCAAGACCTCTACTCCCCTATAAACACCCTGAACTACTCTCCTAAACGTTATACTCTGTAAAAGAGCGTCTATTATAAATGAGAGAGCAAACATAATAATGCCCAAGACGAAAAGCTTCCAAACATCAAGTGGTGAACTTAATATTAAAAGTTGTGAAAGAAGAGCCGTGAATGTTATCGTTGAGAGAACCCTGTAGACCACTATATCGTACATGTGCTTATATTTTACCTCAGAAACCCTCATGAAGTCTTCTTCTTCCATATATTTCCTTGAACTTCCTTTTATATAATCAAGGGTTTTTCTTATGAAGACCCTACAGACTATAGACAATACAATCACAGCTAGTACTGCTGAAACGGATATGCTAACAACAGTATTCATCTAGTTAACCTCCTGAAAAAGCTATTATTGCTGTAATAGTGTCTCCGTCCTTTAGCTTTTCTGTTACTGGTATAGGAGTTCCTTCTTTTAGTACAACAACACTGTCAGGAGCTATATTGTTCTCTACAAGGATTTCCTCAATGGACTTGCCAAATGTTTGAATTTCTATTTTCCTTATTTCTCCATTTGGCATCTTGAGGATTATTTGTGCGGGCATATTATACCCTCCGCTTGTCATTCTCTTGGATCATGACGCATATTTATGTACTTTTATATTAAATAAAGTGATTTAGGAGGAACATAAACTATAAAAACATAAGCTTTTTATCATTATTTTTGATCTGAATGGTCCGGGCGTAGCTCAGCCTGGTCAGAGCGGCCGGCTGTAGGCCCATGGCCGTTTAGGCGGCAGAAACCGGCAGGTCCCCGGTTCGAATCCGGGCGCCCGGACCATTATTGTTCTTAAGGTTAGTCTTATTCTTTTACATAAACATAATAAAATTGCGTCTCCATTTTTGTGATTAGTTTGATCATGTTATCCTACCGTACGAAGAAGGTGAATAGTCTTGAATGAAGAGCTTATAAAGGCTATTAGAGCCATTGAGGAGAAAATAAATAACATAGAAAGCGAGATAGATGACCTTAAAAATCGACTTGATACAATCGAGGATGAGATAGAAAAGATTAAAGAAGCCCTTGACTTAGAATAACTTAGGTGATGACGAAGTGGGCAGAATACGGAAAGTCGTTCTAGATGTTTTAAAGCCCCAAGACCCGGGTATAGCATACCTTGCTTCTAAGCTGAGTGAACTTGACGGCATAGACGGTGTGAATATAGTCCTCTACGAGCTTGATAGAAACACTGAGAACATAAAGATAACCATAGAAGGTGAGGACGTGAAGCTTGACGAAGTGATCAAGCTTCTTGAGTCATATGGGGCTGTTGTACATTCAATAGACATGGTAGCTGCAGGTAAGAAGATCGTTGAGGAAGAACATACACCACAGGATTGATATTATGGCCACGATATCAGAGCATATCAATGATATATTAGATAGAGTGTCAGAAGCTACTAAAAGTGCTGATTTCAAAAAACTAGAGAGGGTTGTCTACGTAATACTTCGCTCTCAAAGAATATTTTTTGTCGGTGTTGGACGTTCAGGACTCATAGCTAGATTTGCTGCTCATAGACTTGCCCATATGGGATTTCGTGTATATGTTGTAGGAGAAACCATTACTCCTGCAGCTACTGCACATGATACACTTATAGCAATTTCTGGATCAGGAGAAAGTGAATATACCGTAAACATTGCAGAGAAAGCACACTCTCTAGGAGCATATATTATAGCGATAACGGCCAATTCGGAGTCTCGTCTTGTAAGGCTAGCTAATACTGTTATCATTATCCCCGCAAAAAGGGAAAGCTTAAAGGTTGATGAAAAGGACTTCCTTGTAAGACAAATAATAGGGTCCTACGAGCCGTTTAGTGCTGAAAGTGGTATATTTGAAATAGCAGCTACAGTTATCCTAGAAGCCATAACTAGAAAGCTCAGTGAAATACTCGCTGAGAACAGCCTAACTAAAAGACTTCCTATTTAAAATATCTTTATCTTTAGTATTTGTAATTTTACCCTACACCGGAATATTAGCTTTAATGATATTCTTTCTGTTTTCCTCCACGAAAGTAAAGGTAATGAACGTAACACTACTTTTGAGATATCGGTGAAAGCTATGGAAATCCCTCCAACGCATCCTAGATACAACTCTCTTATAAGAAGAGAGCTCCTTGCCAAGGGTGTCGAAGAAGGTCTTGTACACATGACAGGTCTCATAGCACATGGAAGGGGGGAGGCTTTTGATTACCTTATAGGGGAAAGGACTATAGATGCTGCATATGAAGCCGAGAAAGTTGCTGTCGCTGCTTTACTTATAGCGAGGAATCCTGTTATTTCCGTTAATGGAAACACAGCTGTCCTAGCAGGAAAGGAAGTAATAGAACTTGCCAAAGAAATAGGTGCAAAGATAGAAGTAAATATATTCCACAGGACGCGCGAGAGAATTGAAAAGCTTGTGAATTATATGAAAAATCTTGGCGCAGAGAAGGTATACGGACTCGAAGAAGATGCAAGGATTCCAAATCTAAACCAACCGAGAGCAATATGTTCTAAGGAGGGTATTTTCTCTGCGGATGTAGTCTTAGTCCCTTTAGAGGACGGAGATCGTTGCGAGGCACTTGTGAGAATGGGAAAAATAGTCATTGCGATAGACCTAAACCCTTTATCAAGAACCTCTAGGACAGCTACTATCACGATAGTTGACGATGTGACAAGAGCATTAAGGAACATGACAAACATCGCAAGAGAGTTAAAGAGTATGCCTCGTGAGAGCCTTAATGAGCTAGTTCATAATTTTAATAATAAGAAAAACCTCCAGAAGGTTTTAGATCATATCTGTGAGAGGCTGAGGACACTATATAGGTTCGAAGAAGACGTCTAAAAATCAAGTAAGGTCTGATACCTATGAACATGCGTGTTCTCATGGTATGTCCCTATATATATCCTCACGTGGGTGGTGTTGAAAGCCATGTAAGAGATCTCAGTCTTTATCTATCGAGAAAGGGTCTTGAAGTAACGATATTATCAAATGACATTCCTCCAGGTCATAAGAGGTTTAACATAGAAAATGTAAGCGTCATAAGGACAAGACCTATTGCAGAGTTATTCAGAACGCCAATAGATCCGCAGATATACTTCAAAGCAAAAGAGTTAGCAGCAAACTATGATATAATCCATGCACATTTTCCACCTCCTCTAACTCCGTACTTTGCTATAAAAGCTGCAAAAAAGGCTAAAAAACCCTTTGTTTTGACCTATCACTGTGACCCAACACTTGACAACAAGTTCCTAATACTATTAGAAGAGCTCTACAATAGCATCATGGGTAAAGCCTTAGTAGAGGGAAGTGATGCAATAATAGTCACCTCAGAAAACTATAAAAGGACATCTAAAATACTTTGGAGAGTGTATAAGTACTGGGTAATACCAAATGCTGTTGATACACAATTCTTTGATGGAAAAGATTATTCTTCCTACTTTCGTGAGAAATACTCTCTTTATGATAACTTCGTAATGTTCGTTGGAAGATTGGTACCACATAAAAACGTGGAAGTCTTCATTCAAGCTGCAGAGTTTACGGATGTCAAGCATGTGATAATAGGTGATGGGCCACATAGAAAGACCCTTGAAAGACTTGCGAAAAGATTAAGGCTTGAAGAAAAAGTGTTATTTCTGGGAAAAATTCCTAGAGAGGATCTTAGAGCTGCTTACTCAGCTGCTGATCTTGTGGTCTTGCCTTCACTTTCGAGGCTTGAGGCCTTTGGTATAGTACTTCTGGAGTCTTTAGCAATGGGTACTCCGGTAACTGCTGCTGATATACCAGGAGTTAAGACTGTTGTAGACAACTTAGGTCTTCCAAAATTTGATCCAATAGATCCAAAGGATTTGGCATCAAAGATAAAGTTTATTATAGAAAATAAGGATGAAATACGTGAGTTAACGAAAAAAGGTCAGAAATTAATAAGAAAGCATTACAGCTGGGAAAACATCATAAGCAAAGTTCTTGAGGTATATAAAAGCGTTTTAGAAGATTATTCTTTTGTTTGATATGGTTTTAGGGATATACCTTGTCTATGTCTAATGGCTCCTCTTCGGAGGATTTAGCTATCTTGCTGATCATAAGAGCCATTGTGATATCACTTCTAGTTCGCTCTATGATACTCCTCATGGCATCCTGCTTTGGCTTGAGGGGTATAAGGCCTTGTGGGTAGTGCAACTTTAGGATCTCCGAATATATTTCTTCCATATAGTTGAAAAATTTAATTGCATCATTTACTCTGTCTTTCCTTAGACTGTCCAAAACCTTTCTCCTAAGCTCTCCAACGACATCACAGAGGCCTAATATATATGCATCAAATGGCGCCTTTAGATCCGCAGGACTTGGTACTTCTCCCTTCTCCACGAGCTCTTTGAATATCATCGCCTCACAGTACTCTTGAAGTGTGTCTCTGACAAGTCCTGACTGCATTATGTCAGGATGCTCTTCCAGTCTTGCAATGAACTCCTGAACACTATCAAAGAGCTCATTGACCTTAGTTTCTATAATAGAACCCTTGTGGATTTCCTGAATAATTTCAGAAGACATTCTTATAATATCCCTGGACTTTTTGATTGCAAATTCCCTAATAGAATCCTTTACATCTAGCCATCTTCTCGCACTTTCGATTATCTCGCTTAGTTTTTTCATAGAGTATCACCAAAAAGGATAAATTAAAGATTAGAGCTCAAGAGTCCCTATGGATAAAGATTCATCCGTTTTCTTAATACTTTCCTCTTTTTCAGCAAGCTCAAACATAGCCCTTATAGCGTCTATATTTTCAGGAACTACTATGGCCTCTTGATGTACCGCCTGATATAGATATATGCTGTAGTCCTTTACGGAGATGCTATCCTCCCATAAGACGACTTCGTATATGTCATATCTCTTTCTTCCTAGATCTCTTGCAATTTCAACGATCTTTGCAGTTGATTTTATTCCGAGGTTCTTGGAAACAAGTAATATCCTCTTATACGAAGAAAATGTTTCCAAGAGCTCCTCTTTATTAGGTTTTTTCTCCGTCTTTACTTGTAACGCATGCAGGTGCATTAACGTTGTTGGAGTCTTTACAGCCATGGTTTCTATTGGCACATCGAGCACAGTCCTTACGTCTGGACCATGATGTGAAGGAACAGGTATTGCTGGTTCTAGGGTGTTTATAATTCCAGCTTTGTCATCTGCTGGATCTGCAGCTCTCCTAATGATTACTGCAAATGCCTCTTTTATTCCATAAAGTTCATTTATAACATGTAGTGTTCTGAGTAGTCCTGTCGTGTTACAAGATACTACACGGACAAACTTACGTCTTTTTGCATCATTGTAGTTCACATACGCATTAAATGAGAATCCAGCAACCTCATGCTTCTCTCCTCCTTGGAATATTGCCTTAACCCCATGCTTTTCATAAAGTGGCTTGTTCTGTGCGCCAACACCTCCAGGAGTTGCATCAACTATTACATCAACCTTTGTTATAAGATCCTCTATTGTTCCTGATACCTTTACTCCTTTGTTTTCGAACGTCTCTTCAGAGCCCTCTGGAACGTATATGTTGATACCTTTTGAGCTTGCTATCTTTGCAATGAAGTCAGGCTTTGTTTTGGATACTCCTACGAGTTCCATATCGTCCTGTAACAGTATAGCATCTGCAACACGTTTTCCTATAGTACCATACCCATTTACTCCAACCTTGACCTTTGCCATTTCTGATCACCCTTTACCTGAGCTTATGACAATTATACTCGAGAGAGTGTCTCAAGTAATACTTTATTGAGTACTTTTAGTGTCATTTTATTTCCTAAGCGGTATCTTATTCTCCTACTTTCTTGAGCTGTTTTTTGTACATCTCTAGAACTTCATCTGATGTAGTAGCGTCTTCTGGCTTTTTATCTCTTCTCCATCTACCAGTGAACCTTGGAAATCTTATGGCAAGTCCATATCCTGGTTTCACCTTATCACGTGCACATGTATGAACGGGACTTAACGTTATCTCTGCTCCTTGAACCTCTAGGACTAACACCGGATCAAACCAGTAGTCTGCTTCTATAGTACTCTTAACGAGTGGATGTTTGTCCTTCCTGAGGTATGGCTTAAATATCTCAGGAAGCCTCTGGAGGGTCGTGTCGTCAAAACCTGTACCAAGTTTACAGACTGTCTCAAATGTGTTTTCTTTAGGGTTAAATGTTGCCATAAGAAGCGCTCCATACGTTCCAGCTCTTTTACCCTTACCCGCAAACGCTCCCACGGCAACGAGGTCCAATGTATCTGTAAGTTCTGACTTGTAGTCCCTTTTATACTTTATCCAAAGCCACTCTCTTACACCTGCTTTGTATGGGCTCTCCGGATCCTTTGCCATTATTCCCTCACAGCCGTCTTCAATAGCTTTTAAGAAGAATTCCTCTAGATCTTTGACGTTGTCAACAAGCTTAGCCTCAGAAAGAAATAACCTCTCAGATGACTCCCAATCAAATAGACTCTCTAATATTTTTCTCCTGTCAATAAGTCTTTTGTCTGTTAGGTCTTCTCCGTTCGCATATATACAATCGAAAAGGTAAGTGGCAACTGGATACTTCTCTATGGCTTCTTGTATATCATATTTCCTTCCCCTTCTGTGTGATACCTCCTGAAACGGTCTAAACTCAAGCGTGTCTGGATCTATAGCAACTGTTTCACCTTCAACGATTGCTTCCTCGCCTTTAAAGGCCTCTCTAACGAACTTAACGACATCTGGGAACTGTGATGTTAAATCCTCTAAACTTCTAGAAAATATCCTAATAAATCCATCCTTTTTTATGTGTATCTGCATTCTCAGACCATCATATTTGTACTCGACGAGAGAGATCCTATGCCTTTCTATAATCTCCTTGGGATCCTTTGCTCTCTCCCCAAGCATTGGTCGAACAGGCACTCCTAGTGTGATTCTTATCTTTTCTATTCCAGGAATGCCTTCTTTCTTAAGTATCCTCGCTATTTCCCCTAGGTCTGGATATATATTATACTTCTTTTCGATGAGATCCTTCCTATGAAGTACTCCAGCAGAGGCGGCTATTGCCTCAAGAACCGTTGCTT
Source organism: Methanobacteriota archaeon (assembly GCA_021162855.1). Classification (GTDB taxonomy): domain Archaea; phylum Thermoplasmatota; class B47-G6; order B47-G6; family B47-G6; genus B47-G6. The sequence continues at coordinate 707 of JAGGXY010000004.1, read as the reverse complement.
CTGCAACACCTAATCGCATAGTACCAGTTGCAATCCTCGCAATGTACCTCCCTTCCTTAGGAGTTGCCTTCTGGAATAGTTCAGCAAGAAGCTTTACTCTGAGTTCCATGGCACCTTCTCCAGAGAGCTCTGTCATCTTCTTGAAGTTCTTATAAACGTTGTCAACTGTAAGCTCTTCAGTGAACAATGCCATTTGTCTTTTCTTGGAAAGTGCCCATTCTGCTACCTTTCCTATATCCCCCGATTCAATGAGTTTGTTCATAAGCGTCTTTTCATCTATCCCTGTTGCGAGTGATATCGCTCTGAGTGTAAGTTTCTCTGCAACACCAAACTCCAAGCCTAAGAAGTCCGGTCCTAATTGTCCTAAAGTTAGATGAACTGCTTCGTATATGTCATCTTCAGGTATTCTTGAGAATAATGCTGTGAGAAGGGATCTCATCTCTATTCTTCCGGAAACCCTTTCAAGCTTTTCATAGATATCTGCAATTAATTTAAATGGCGTTGGCATCTTTCATCCCCTAAACTTATTTGACCTCCTCCCCGCCCTGAAAGAGCGAGGATTCTTTGCGGGGAGGTTTGTGTATGTCCTCGGCCTCGCTCCTCATTGGATATACGCGGGGTGTGCCAGCACCCTTTAAACACAACCTGTTCGCAAGGCGGAGAGGTGGGCTATAGTTCTCCTCTCGGGGACTTTGCTGGCCTCCCTG
>JAGGXY010000039.1:0-18112 GCA_021162855.1 Methanobacteriota archaeon | reverse complement strand
TCTCAAGAGGGGAACGAGTATCTATGGTGCGGGGGCTGGGATTTGAACCCAGGCACCCCTACGGGACGGGGTCTTAAGGATTACGGGAATATTACAAGAGATATCATTATCTACAAGGATATTAGAGAAGGTTTCATTAAATGGATGCTCAGTAAGACTTCTAAGGAATATACAAAGCAGTTGATAAGGTATTAGTTAATATTCATCCTCGCGCTTTAGTGCGGGGAGGAGGTCAACTACAGCTCCTAAAAAAGAGAGAATGAGTATTCTTGGTGCGGGGGCTGGGATTCGAACCCAGGCACCCCTACGGGACGGGGTCCTGAGCCCCGCGCCGTTGACCAGGCTTGGCTACCCCCGCGTTGCTCTTGTGTGAGGGCATAACAGTTTCTTTCGTTTTAAAGTAAAAGTAAGGAAGTAAATATATCTATTTCTCTCGCTGATAATTTAACGAATTTCATAGTATTCTTAATCTTGAACTTCACGGATAAACCTCATGATTTAAAAATATCTTGCCCTGCTATTAGTGATGCTTGGTGTCTAGTATGAAGGTCACTAAGCCGGAGATTCTTATAAAAACGATTTACAGAAAGTACTATGAACAGTTCAAGCCAGAGAAAGTTGAGGGGCTAAAAGCTAGAGAGTGGGCGTATATACCTTTTTCTGAGGACTCTGAGACAATGGTGAGACACATAGGAGTGAAAAATTATGCTGAACTGAAAAATCTTCTCATGGAAAAAGTTCCAAAGAATGTGTATTACTCTTCTGCATATTATATTAACCCTGGAGCATCGAAGATGGAAGAAAAAGGCTGGATAGGTGCTGATCTTGTTTTTGATATAGATGCAGATCACATACCGTGGGCAAAGGGTAAGAAATATGACGAAATGCTAGAAATTGCTAAGAAGGAGATGATACACCTCATAGAGAATTTCATCATAAGTGATTTCGGGTTTGATGAGGGATCGTTAAAGATAACATTCAGTGGTGGAAGGGGATATCATCTTAGGATAACAGATTATGAGATCAGAAGACTAAGTGCAAACGCTCGAAAGGAGATAGCTGACTATCTGTATGGATCAGATATAGATGTTAAGATTCTAATATCTCACATTGAATCTGGAATTTACACGAACTTCGGATGGCCTAAGAAGATACATGACTTTCTGGCCAAGGCATATATGGAATATCCAAATACGGAGTCATGGATACTGAAAAAGTTCAGGGAGAGGGGGACAGAAATATCCGAAGATGAGGTGAAGGCAATAGCAGCATACGCTGAGTACATACACTCTCCTAGGATCTCCAAAAGAGGTATTAGGAGTGTGTCTTCAAGTGATAAAGTAAAGGCTATAGAAGCTCTTGTGAGATATTTTCACGTAGAAATAGATAAGGTTGTGACTGGAGATTCTAAGAGGCTTATAAGGTATCCATCAAGTCTTCATGGAAAGACGGGATTTTTTGTAAAGAAACTGAGGTCTGTTGACGTACTGGAGGAATTTAATCCACTTGAGGACGCTGTTGTCTTACCATCAAAAGAGGTTAAAGTCCTCATTAAGTCTCTCGATACAGGCTCTCCTGTAATAAATGCTATAAATGGTATAAGAATAAAGGACTATGAGGTAAAAATTACTGAGGGGGTCCACTCTATGCCCTTATATGCAATGGTATTTATTCATGGCCTTACACGTGCAATATCTTCTGTTATGATATTGGCGTAAAATTATATAAAATCACTTAAGGAAAACGAGGGTCGCATGAGTTAAATAGGTATTTACTCCTAAAGAGGAGCGTTGTAATGCTTCTATAGTGCCTTTATAATTATAAGGTGTTAATAAATGGAGGACATTGCTAGGATTAGGAAGACAATATCTGAAATTAAGGGGGCATATGATAAGGAAATAAAGTCCTCTAAATTGATTATGATATCAGACGAGCAGTATGAGCATTTCATTGAGATAGCAAAGCTATGTGCTAAGATATTAGAGTCAAAAGAGTATAAATATAAAAGAGGCTATGTAAACATCGCAGATATTTACCTCAAAACGTTCAAAAAATTCGTAGGAGAGAGACTTAAAAAAATCATGCGATCTGTAGTGGAAGGAGAGGACTCAAGCTCGCTTAATCTAACAAAAATAGAAAAAGAGCTGTATGATAAACTCTTTGACGTTGTTGAGTGGTTTAATTCTCAGGTCATGAAAAGTAATGAGGAGGAGCTCGTAATAGTTCGTATAGTATCATCTACTAATGAACCCATTCTTGACCTCGAAGGTAGGTTCCTGAGTCTTTCTCCAGGAGATATATTGAGGACTAAAAAGAGCATTGCAAAACATCTTGTGGATGTTGGTTTGGCTACATACGTTGACTACAAATGATTACTGGAGGTCTTAGTGGATGAGAGTAAGGCTTATAGCGTACACGCCGGATCCTGAAAAGGTTGTAGTTGCGGCAGCACTTACAACAGTGAGTAGAAAAGTAGTAATCCCAGAGGAACTCTCGGATGACGAGATCGAAAAGGTAATAGACGTTGTCATAAGGAGAGGACATCATAGCGTTTTAGAACATGCCAATTTTACATTTGCTATTGAGGGCATAAGTAGGGTAACATGCTATGACGAGAAGACAGAAGTGCTAACCAAGAATGGCTGGAGACCCATTAAAGATGTAGACATAAACGATGAGGTAGCGTGTCTTGACGACGATGGCAAGTTAGTATGGCATAAGCCAAAAGCGAAGATCATACAGAACTATAAAGGATTTCTCATAAGGCTTAAGAACGAGTTCGTAGATCTTCTGGTGACCCCAGAGCATAGGATGTGGATCCAAAGACTTAAGGATAACACCTGGGGGGAATGGGAGTTCATTCCAATAGAGAATTTAGGAAACGTTAAATACAAACTTAAAAAGAACGCCATATGGGAGCCCGAAAATATAACACTAGACTGTCCACTAGGACTCAGTGACGAGACCTTAGAAGAGTTCTTCAAGATGCTTGGTTTGATTATAATGAGCGATGTGACACTTCACGGAGATCATGTACTGACAATTTCCCATGAGAATCCAAGTGTTATTGCATGCATCAAAGAGATATGTAAGAGACTTGGAATGTCCTGTGATGAGATCTCAGAAAGTGATAAAAAGTCTGTAAGAATAAGGGATCGTAAGGTGTTCGATGTCATTAAGAGATATTCACTGCTCGATTATGAAAAGAAAGGTATTCCAAGGTTTATTAAAGACGCTAACTCTCGTCAAATAATGAGGTTTCTGGAGGGTATTCTTATAGCATTTCAGGGATCTTGTGCTGGTCCTATAGAGATAATCCTGCACTCTGAAAAGCTTGCAGGAGATCTTCAAGAGCTTTTCATGAAGGTTGGGATGTCCGCTGACATAATATCTAATACCAATGGTCGTTACGTCCTCAGAGTCAATGACAAGAAGGCCTCTGAACCTATAATTGATCAGGGACAGTGTTCTTTGGAGTATTACGAGGGAAAAGTGTATAGTCTTGTTGTTCCATACCATAGACTGTACGTGAGAAGGAACGGAAAAGTCTTATGGTCAGGAAACTCTCACCAACTTGTAAGGCATAGAATCGCGAGTTACTCCCAACAGAGTCAGAGATATGTACCCCTAGAAGAAGTGTCCGTATACGCTCCAGAAAGTATCAGTAAAGCAGATGATCCTATAAAGGAACTGTTTGAGGAGACTATTAGGAACTCATGGGAAGCGTATAAAAAACTCATAGAACTTGGAGTGAACCCGGAGGATGCTAGATATGTACTTCCTCAAGCTACTACAACGAATATAATAGTGACCATGAACGCGAGGGAACTACTACACTTCTTCTCTCTAAGACTATGTTACAGAGCACAGACCGAAATAAGAAGGCTTGCTATAGAGATGTTAAAGGAAGTTTATAAAGTAGCTCCAAGGATATTTAAACACGCTGGGCCTAGATGTAAGGTTCTTGGATATTGCCCCGAGGAATTCAAGGATTGTCCATTGTATAAAATCTTTGGTAAGGAAAGAGATAGGAGATAGGGTTCGACATAGTTTCCGATTTGTGTGACATTTAAATACAATAAAGAACATTGAAGTAATATGCCCCCTGCCCGATACGTGAATCTAAATTAAACCCGAAGGGCAGAGGCTCAAGCCAGGATGTGGGAGTCCCATCCCCGAACACTCCCCAATGAAGTCCCCCCAACAAAAGAGGAGAGAACGGAGTCAGAAGGGAGGTTTTATAAGTATCCACTTCTCGTCTTCTTTCTTGATGAATCCTTCTTTTTCCATTATTGTTAGAACTTCTAATAGTTGCTCGTCCTTGACTTCAAGGTCGTGATATCTTCTGAAAAGCTCCTTTAGCTCTTCTATACTTTTTGGCCCCTCTTTGAGTATGTTAGATGTGAGGTTTCTCATGTCTTCATAGTAGTTCCATGGAAATATGAACCATGTCCAGTCCTCTGCCGGGACCTCTTCACTGTAATAATCAGGGATAAACTTGGAGTGAGTTATATGAAGCATTGCAGCAGTTCTAACCTCTTTTGGTTCATGTTTCAGTACCTGTTCGTAAGCAAGTTTCAGGCTTTGACCAGTATCTGTGATATCGTCCATAATAAGAACCTTTTTTCCTTTGAGCGGGACAGGAACGTCATGTACAACCCTCGCTTGTCCGTCCCTTGTGGCGGTTATTCCCCAGTGTTCTGTCTTTATACTATAGAGATCCTTGACAAGAAGATGATCACAGAGGATTCTCCCAGGGATCCATCCTCCTCTTGCTAATGCTACGACTACGTCCGGTTTATATCCATCCTTTCTGATTTTTTCTGCCACGTCCTTGACCCACCTTACGATGTCCTCCCACTTGACAAATCTGCACTTAAACTTCTCTGCCATTTCACTCCACCGCTGCATTTTCTAAGGCCTTTGCACATGGACACGAGGATCTGTCCTCAGGGATCTTTGGTATGACTTCATAAAGGATCTTCTTGGCTTTTTCTATGTTTTCTGCCATCACACGAACAACTTCTTGTGCATCAACGGGCTTTTCTGCCCAAACGTCATAGTCTGTGACTAACGCAAGCGTGGCATAGCATATCTCGAGTTCCCTTGCAAGGGTCACTTCAGGGACTAGTGTCATTCCAATTATATCTGCGAACTGCCTGAACATCTTAGACTCCGCTCTTGTTGAGAACCTAGGACCTTCAATGCATATATATGTGCCTTTCTCGTGAACAGAGTAGCCGAAAGACTTTGCAGTATTGATCAGGAGATCTCTAAGAACTGGACAGAATGGATCTGCGAGGGATACGTGGTACACTTTACCCCCATCGTAGAACGTGTAAACTCTGGTTTTGGTGAAATCTATGAACTGATCAGGTACGACAAGGTCTCCAGGCTTTATGTGCTCCTTAAGGGATCCAACAGCAGATACGGCTATTATTCTCTCAACTCCTAGTTCCTTAAGTGCCCATATATTAGCCCTATAGTTTATCTTATGTGGGGGTATCCAATGCCCTATACCATGTCTTGGAAGGAATGCCACAGAAACTCCCTTTAGATATCCTACAGTTATCGGTGCGGAAGGAGCTCCAAAAGGTGTCGTCATTTTGATCTGCTGCGTATCCTCTAATATGCCAGGGTCGTATAAGCCAGAACCACCTATTATACCTATTCTTGTATGGACATTGCGAGCCATGTTATCACCAATTGTGATTAAAATATACAGGACTCATATATTCATTTAACTATTACAAAAAACAGCATAAAGGCACACTCTATGGGCTCTTTAAGGACTCGCGAATGACCATCCCCTGAGTACATGCTCATGGTGATGTCTCTTGAGATCCTTTAAGGGAGAAGTATCAGAGTATATTGAGAGAAAACGTCAAGAAGGAGTTCATATGACTCTCTTGGATCCGGAAAAGGTCACCCCTGAGAGTGCTGCTAAGATAGCAGAGTTAGCATACTCTGCAGGCACAGATGCAATAATGGTGGGAGGTAGCACGGGATTTACCAGGGAACACTTCGAAAGTGTTGTGCTCTCCATAAAGGAGAGCGTCGATATCCCCGTGATAATATTTCCTTCTGGAGAGAAATCTCTGACAGGGTATGCCGATGCTATATTCTTCATGAGTCTCTTAAATTCATCAGATAGGGAAATGATAATAGGTATACACGTGAGGGCAGCAAGGATCATAAAGTCACTGGGTCTTGAGATACTTCCCATGGGATACGTTGTCATAGAGCCAGGTATGACTGTTGGGAGGGTTGGGAAGGCTATGCTTATCCCAAGGGATGAAAAAGGGATCGAACTTCTGAAATCATATGCTCTCGTGACAGAGTTCCTTGGGATGAAATACTTCTACGTAGAAGCGGGTAGTGGGGCCCCTGAACCTGCACCCCCGGATATGATAAAAGCTGTGAGGGATGAGATTGGGATCACGCTTATTGTCGGTGGGGGAATAAGAAGACCTGACCAGGCTAGAGAAATAAGATCTGCTGGTGCAGATGTAATAGTGACAGGTACTATTGTTGAAGAACAAAAGGACATTTACTCAGCGTTAAAGGGGATAGTAAATGCCATAAAGTCTAGATAGAGGATGAGCTCATGAAACGGATGATAAATGATCTTCGTTGGAAACTTTTCTCCGCAGTTACTGACATTCTCTTAGTGTTTTCACTAGTGGAATCCCTTAGAAACGGAGAATATATTTGGTTATTTGCAGCGATCTTTGGGATTTTCTTTAAAAAAGTGCCAATAATCATTGGAATGTACTTTCACGTAAACCCTATATGGGAGCTCTTAGTGTCCGCCCCGATCCTTCTCCATGTCCTTGGAGGAACTTTTGACCTATATACTAATATACCTTGGTGGGATATCCTCACGCACTTTATGTCTTCTGTGACAGTATGTCTCTTCGCTGCTTATGCTATGATAGTCATAGATGCGTATTTCGCAGAAGTAAAGTTTACGTTGCCCGTTGTCATAACCTTTGTTGTTATGTTATCATTAGCGGGAGGAGCACTATGGGAAATAGGGGAATATATGTCTGACAAGATCTTAGGAACGCACGAACAAAAAGGACTTGATGACACAATGAAGGATCTCATAGTTGACTTTGTTGGAGGGATTATAGTATCATTTGGAGTCTCCTATGCTATCGAGAGAGGAGGAGGTTATGAGGCCGTCAAAAGAAGGGTGATAAGCTTTGAAAACAGTATGGATAGTCAGATATGGAGAAATAGGGACAAAAAGTGAAGGGATAAGGAAGATGTTCATAGAAAGACTTATAAAGAACATTGAAGAAGCCCTTAGAACAGAAAATATAATGTACAAAGGTGTGAAAAATCTTTGGAGCAGAGTACTTGTGGAGAGCACTGATGAAAACGTTGGGAGTATTCTATCAAGGGTTTTTGGCATAAAATCAATATCCATGGCCTATGAGATTAAAGCAAGCATTGAAAACATGAAAAAAGCGGCACTAAAGGTGTTTAAGAGAATACATCCAAGAAGTTTTAAGATAGATGCTAGGAGGATTACCAAGGAATTCCCTCTGACGTCATTAGAGATAAATAGAATCGTAGGAGAGCACATAGTGAAGGAAACAGGTGCCAAGGTAGATCTTAAAAGTCCAGAGCTGACAATAGGGATAGAAGTTCTTGGTGAAAAGGCCTATATTTATACTGACAGGATTCCAGGTCCTGGAGGGCTCCCGCTTGGGGTAGAAGGAAGAGTTTTGGCGTTAGTGGAGGACGAGTCAGATCTTGTAGCTGCATGGCTTATGATGAAGAGAGGATGTGAGATCGTTCCTGTAACCACGAGATCTATTGACGTGATATCACCATTGAGGAGGTTCATGTACGGGAATAAATTCGACATAATGCTCGTCGAACGTTTAGATAAGAAGAAAATATCTAAACTCGTAAATGACTTCAAATGTTTGGGGATATGTTTTGGTGGAAGGGGTAAGGACTTCCTCCCAATGATAAAAGACCTGGGGGACATGGGAGTTCCTGTGTACACACCAGATGCTTTTCTCCCTGATGACATGTACCTCGAAGTGCTTAAAAGGATAATTTCAATTGACTGAAACAAGCCTGCGTTCATTACACTGGAAGAGAGCTAGGTTTAAATATGAAGAGCGTTCTCCTATACGAGCTAGCAATATATAAAAATTCTCAGTTGTTTAGAGTAACTGTCTTAAAATCCAGCTAGATTATTCATTTGTCATCCCCATATCATGATGTCTGGAGGTGTAATTTCAATGAAGATGCCAAGGGAGATCAGGACACACTGTCCGTTCTGTAACAAGCACACGATACACACTGTGGAGATCGTGAAGAAGAGAAAAGCAAGCGAGCTTTCATGGGGTCAGAGGAGGTTCAGAAGGCTTCTTGAGGGATATGGTAGCTTCCCAAGACCTAAGCCAGAGGGAAGAGGTAAGGCAACAACAAAGGTGCACCTTAGACTCAGATGTAAGGAGTGTGGAAAGGCTCACCACAGAAAGGGTTGGAGGGCAAGGAGATTTGAGCTCGTGTGATTGTTTCCAGTGGGAGGTGCTCTAGGATGCCAGGGAGGTTCATAAGGGTGCGATGTAAGGAGTGTGGTAATGAGCAGATAATATTCGAGAGGGCGAGTACTGTCGTTAGGTGTAATGTTTGTGATGCCATCCTTGCCCGTCCAACGGGTGGGAAAGCAGAAATATTAGCTGAGATACTGGAGGTACTTAAGTAATGGTGCTAAGAGAGGACCTTCCAGAGGTTGGGGAAATCGTAGTTGCGACCGTTGTGGAAGTACAAAGGCTTGGAGCAAGGGTAATGCTTGATGAGTACAAGAACGTCACGGGATACGTTCCAATAAACGAGATAACGTCAGGATGGGTTAAGAACATCAGGGATTATCTAAACGAGGGCAAAAAGGTTGTAGGTGTAGTCATAGACGTGAACAAGAATCTAAGAAGTGTGACGATATCTCTAAGGAGGATAACTGACGCACAAAGGAAGAGGAAACTCATAGAGTGGAAAAGAGCTCAAAGAGGATATAAACTACTGGAGATCGTTGCTCAGAGAGTAGGAATGTCCTTAGAGGAAGCGTACAAGAAGTTCGGAAGGAGGCTGGAGAGTGTATTTGGTAGCATTTATAGAGCCTTCGAAGAGGCAGCAATGAATCCTAACATACTAAAGAAGGAGAAATTCAGAGGCAAGTGGGTGAGTGTTTTCGTCGAGGTGGCTCAAGAAAATATAACAACTAGGCGCGTTTACATTGACGAGAGGTTCTACATAACTACTACTGCACCGGATGGTGTTGAGAGGATAAAGAACTGTCTCACAGGTATGCTCTCTGTCCTCGAGAAAGAAGGATATGAAAACGTGGATGTTCACATGATATACGAGGGCGCACCCAAGTACAGAATAAGAGTAATAGCACCAGAGTATCCCCTCGCGGAGAAAGTGCTCAAGGATCTAAAGGAATTCATGTCTAAATGCGCTAAGGAAAACGAGCTAGAAGTGTCCTCTGAGAGGGTTGTAGAAGAATGAAGTCCATAATCAGAAAATGTCCTAAGTGTGGGAGGTATACGCTCAAGGAAGTATGTCCCGTTTGTGGGAGTAAAACTAATATGGTAGTTCCACCAAGGTTTTCACCAGAGGATCATTATGGAAAGTATAGACGTCTTGCCAAGAAGGAGATGGGAATATGCCGATAATCCCTGAGGGACTTATAAGAAGTCTCAGAAAGGGGGAAAAGTACGTAGTGTCTGAGAATCCAATCATAATAATTGAAAAGGTTGACGATATCCCCGATCTTATTAATCCTGTGTTCATGGAAGGTCTCCCTGGAATAGGATATGTGGGATATACTACGACATCCTACATAGTAAAGTCCCTCAACCCTAAGGTCTTTCTAAAACTTTACATGAGTATACTTCCTGCACAGGTTAGCATTCGGAATAATGGCCTTGCGGAGCTTATTTCATACACGTTCTACTATTATAAGGGGAAGGCACGTGATTTTGTGTTCATGTTGGGCGATGCTCAACCTGCAAACCCGCAAGATCAATATCTCGCAACCCTCCTCATACTTGAGATCCTCAAGGAGCTAGGAGTTAGAGAGATTGTCACTGTTGGAGGTTATGGAAAAGGCACACAACCAGAGAGGCCAAAGGTCTATGGAGCAGCAACAGATGCAGAGTTTGCAGAGATGTTTTCGAAATACGGCGTAGTGTTCAGCAACACGGAGCCAGAGGGTGGCATTATAGGAATCACAGGACTACTCATAGGTCTTGGAAAGCTTATGGGATTCAGGGGAGTATGTCTAATGGGAGAAACAAGTGGAATGTTCAGAGACCCTAAAGCTGCTAGAGAGATTGTTAAGATACTGAACGAACATTATATGCTTGATGTAGACATGAGTGGCCTCGAAAAGATGATCATGGAGTTCGAGAAGTTCCTTAACGTAGTTTCTGAGATATCCTCAACCGAGGAGAAGAAGTTCAAGCCTGAGAAGCGATTTACCGAGGAGTTCAGATACATCCGCTAAACCCCTCACTAGTATAAAATTTTAAAATAAGAGCCCTTTTCATAGAATTAGGTATCCTCCTCATATTGGTGCCGGGGTAGCTCAGCTGGTTAGAGCGCCGGACTCATAGGGACCGCGAGTCCGAGCGCGCGTCCTGAGATATCCGGAGGTCGCGGGTTCGAATCCCGCCCCCGGCACCAGTCTTGACCCCCTTTCGTTGAGAACTTCTTTTACCTTTATGTGTTTCATTTAACCATGAATGATCCTATGCGATCACCTCTGGGAAAGTATAATATATATAGAAACATTTCTGGTTAATAGTAACAAATAGTGTCTACTGGGGGTAATAGTATGTCCCAAAAGGATAGAGAGGCCTCTGAAACTACCTTTGCGATAATATCAGGATACTTTGACAACTTCCCAGCAAGGAGAAAAGTCGTTGACGTGCTCCTTAAGTACGGACTTTCCGTGAGAAATGGTAAAGTGTACCTGGGAGAGAGCATAGAGGTTCCCATAAGCACCATAGCAAAGGCTGCCAGAGTGAACAGAAGAATAGTGTACATGACTATAGAATACATAGAGAGGATACCATCACTCAGGATATTCTTTTCTAAGCTTAGACCAACACTAAGCCTTGTAGATCTAGCACCTTTCATGGGTTGGGAGGTACTTGAGATAGAGGAGCTCTCTGAGGTAAATCGTTGTGTGTTTTCGGATGTGCTTAAAGCAATATTTGAGAGCAATTGTCAGATAAGGCAAGTCATTGGAGAGAAGTATGAGATGGGCTTTGGAAGGTACTACATAGTCCTTGAGGGTCGTGTTCCACCGGAGGTTATTCAGAAGATAAGCAACATTCCCGGAGTTCTTAAGATCACATTGAGGACTCCAGAAAAAGACAAAACAAAACTCGTTTGCACGTACTGTGAGGTTAAGTACTGCCCGAAAATGAATCCTCCTGCTGATAAAACATGCTGAACTACATTTACAGAGCGTCGCTAAGAAAGTCCCACTCTTTAGAGCGGGGATGAACTAGGGGAGGGAGGCCAGTTAAGCCGTTCTGGTTATCCGTAACTTTTGCAACGGCTAACCTTCCCTCCTCTGGCTTCATTGGAGGGCTTTTGGGGGGAACGGTGACTCTCCACATTCTTGCGGTTTCGGTAGTCTCCATTCGGGCTTGGGATCCCACATATCGTGGATTGCCACATTATAATGAGATAAACCCTAAGAATGTTTAAAAATTGCGGAAAACAAAAGATATCAAACTTTACACTTTTTACAAAGCCGATTTAAGCTTCGCCCTTTAGGGCGGGGAGGATGTCAGAATTCATCGAATGCTCACAAGCACTCCCATAGGGAAACCCTTTCTTCACTTTTATATTAACTCAGCCCTTAAGATGTGAACACGCATAAACTTCATAATTTTATTATAGTAATAACATTACATTATTTTTAGAAAAGAGGTTCTCGTTATGAAACCGCCGAAGTGGATGGACTTTCCTAGGAGGATCATCGTTGGAAGTAACGTTCTTCAAGATGCGCCAATACTTTTAAGGGACATTGGAATCATAGAAGGTCCTGTGCTTATGATAACTGGGAAGAAGAGCTATGAGGTATGTGGATCCTACCTCAAAGACATATTAGAAGACAATGATTACTCTGTGGACATTGTACAAACAGGAGATGTCACGAGAAGGGAGTTCACAAGGGTTATCGAAGGCATAAGAAAAAAGGACACTGAATACGAAATAATAGTAGGAGTGGGTGGAGGAAGCAAGATAGACATGGCAAAACTCATCGCAAGAGAGCTCTCAATAGACTATGTAAGCGTTCCAACAATAGCATCCCACGATGGCATAGCATCCCCAAGGGCATCGATAAAGGAAAACTATGAGCAGGTGTCCATACAGGTGAAGAGTCCTATAGCGATCCTCGCTGATACGGCGATCATAGCAAGGGCTGACTATAGGTACACAGCATCTGGAATCGCGGATGTAATAGGAAACATAACAGCTGTTAGGGACTGGATATTGGCACATAAGTTAAAAGGAGAGCCGTTCAGCGAGTCAGCGGCAGCACTATCTCTTACTGCTGCAAGGATAATATTGAAAAATGCAGAATCCATAAGACCTAACCTTGAAGAATCCACGAGACTCGTTGTGAAGGCACTTGCAATGTCAGGAGTTTCCATGGGGGTTGCAGGTTCATCGAGACCTGCAAGTGGTTCAGAACATCTTTTTGCACATGCTCTCACTAGGATAGCTCCTGGGAAGGGGCTTCATGGAGAGCTTGTAGGATTGGGAACAATAATGATGGCATATCTTCATGGGATAAACTGGAAGAGAATAAAGAAAGTTCTGGAGACTGTTGGAGCCCCCACATCAGCTTACGATCTTGGGATAGATCCAGAAGATGTGATACTAGCACTAACTATAGCACATAAAATAAGGAAGAGGTATACTATACTAGGAGAGTCTGGTCTTAGTGAGGATGCCGCAAGAACACTTGCCAAGAGGACGGGTGTGATATGATGCCCCTAGGAACCCAAAGGATAGCTATTGTCGAAAGGAGTCTCGCTCAAAAAGGGTTCAGGTACTACCATCTTGGTCTCTCAGAGAAGTGCGAAGAGTGCGAATACAAAAGCGTTTGTAGCAGGTTAAAGGAAGGGGCTCTCTACGAGGTCATAGACGTCCGAGACAAAATCTTGAGGTGCCTCTTGATAGAAGAAGAGGCAGTAGTTGTTCGGGTGAACGAGATACCCTTAGAAATAGCGATACCCCAGAAGAAGAGCTTTGGCACAGTGTTCACTTATAATGCCGTTAAATGTGATCCAAGTTGCCAGTATTATAAGTACTGTGTGAAGCCTAGGGCACTCAACGGTAAAAAATTGAGGATCGTTGAAAGAGTGCGGACGATAACGTGTCCTAAGACGAGGGAGATATACACGATAGTTAGGGCCCTCATTGAGGAATAGGTCTAAAAGGAACCTCTCCTCGGCGCTTTTAATATCCTCCATAATGGCGAGTCCCAGCAAGGGACATAAGACGCACTCTTAGGCTTACTCCCCGCCTCACAGGAACCTCGCTCTTCAGGGCGAGGAGGAGGTCTGATGGTGAGCATCTCGTGAATAAGAGGTTGTTCATAATAGGCGTGGCGATCGTTGCAGGAAGCCTCTTGGCAGGTTATGTGAGTTACAAAATATTTGAGGAATATCTCTTCAGGCCAACACAGCTCCCTAGCATAGATGCTATAGTGAAAAGAGAACACACCACAAATGGTACGAGACTTATTCTCGTTATAAGAAACGTGCAGAACGTGCCGATCACATGGGAAGAGATAAAGATATACGTCAAGAGTGAGAACGCAACCTCGTGGACCGAGGTAAGAGCTCCATATAATGATATTGTTCTCGGAGGGCAGGAGGTAGACCTTGGAGTATATACTCCTGGGAAGACTATAGAAATAAGAATAGTGTATGAAAACGTCGTAATATGGTCCGAAAACGTGAAGGTTTAATCCAAAGAATTTATTATGCTTTCCCTTATCTTTTCTAGAAGCCCTTCTGTGGGAAAGTCTACATAGTATCTTGTGATCTTCTTAGAGCCTATCATTATGTCCTTAGAGAGTATAAGCTTCATCCTGCTCGCTCCCTGCAGCCTGATATGTATCGTCACCCTAGCAGGAACTTGAAGCTCTTTTCCTGTCTCTATTTTTATTTCTTCTAGTACTTGTATCAACTCGTTATAAATATCCGATATCGTAACAAACACTTTGTTCCTAAGAGCTCTATATGCCGCGTACAACGTTATCTTTCCATATAAATCCAACGCTAAGATCTTGCTCAGTGATATTGATCCAGGAACTATAGTAGAAGCTTTCCTTATGTCCTCAGGCCTTATGACATCATGCCCCATCTCCTCTGCAATCTCAGCTGAGGTCTTTAGAAGCTGTATTGCATACCTAGCAGTCCCCTCGTTAGAGCTCAATTCGGCCATGTATTCTAAGGTCTCATCGTCATATGATCCAGGTCTAAGGGCACTATGGGCCCTATCACTAATTATCGCATACAACGCCTCCCTGTCATAAAGACCAAGCTCTATGGATTTTGAGTCTGCTACTCCACGCATGTCAAGGTATGGATAAACCCACTGCCCTTCTATAGTCGCAAGCACGATCTGAAACATTCCCTCAGTACCCTTTGACGTGAGTATCGTCTTTAGAATACCATGATCCCTCAAAAGAGCATTGTGAGCTTCGTCAATCCCTATGATGAGCTTAATATCCTTTGTCTTCACAGCGTTTATCAATAGGCTCGTCACTAGAGCATCACTTATCCCCTTAAGGCTTGAGGAGGGCCATATACTCCTTAGAAGACTCCTGAGAACCTTTCCAATGGTATTACACGAAGAAGAAATACCATCAAAGTACTTCACGAGGAAATTTCCCTCAAGCTCAGTGCTGAGATCCATTAAGAGCCTCTTCATTATTGCCGTTTTTCCAACGCCTGGAGGACCCCACACTATCGTTATCGTGTTTCGCTCATTTTCTATGCCATCAAGAATCCTTCTTTTAAGCTCTAATAACTCTTTCTCACGATGGAGTAACCTTGGAGGAACGTAATGATCTGAGAGAACTTCCTCATTCATTATGATCCTTGGGGATTGTCTACTTGCCATATAACATCACAGAAAGGATAACCTTTCATGACATGTGGTGTAGAAGCTACTACTATAAAGAGTAATACTAAAGACAATTTATAATTCCTCTCAGACTATTCACTTATTCGAGTATTTGGATCATTTCCATAAACTTGTGTAACAATTATATTGTTTTAGAGGCTAAGAGGGAATAAAGTAGTTTTACAAACTCCCGCCCAGATGATGAGAAGATAACCATCAAGGACGAGGGAACAATGCTCATAACCCATAAGGAAACCTCCATGACCCCCAATAGGCCACAGAATTTAATAAAGTAGCTAAGAGAAAAGCCCATGCTCGTAGTTTCCGAAACATCCCAAATACAAAGCACAGGCAACCACGATCATGAAAGGATCCATCGAAGGAGCAAGACATTTTTCAATTATACATTTTACTTTTTTCTCTTCCACGTCACTTTTGGATTCTTCATAGGCGATCTCGTTTTTGTCAGCATTTCTTCACTACAGTGGATCCATGAAAATGCATTCGAGCTCAACAGCATGAAGTCCTCTGTGAAAGAGCTTCACTAACTTATATATCACTGTGCACTAATTCTAGCTATATGGGATGACGAAGAGCTGACGGCCTGAGTGATGATGACGCTACCGTCCACGGACCGTCATTGAGGTGCCAGCTAATGCCCGATGACAGATATCCTAAGATATGGGATGACGTCATTGAAAGCATATCACGAGACGACAAGGTCATGGTCATAGGAGGTACAGATCGCGGAAAGAGCACGTTCTCCATTTATGCCTCTCTCAAGAAGGACATGCCACTTCTTGACGGTGACATAGGCCAGGCAACAGTGCCACCGCCTACAGTAGTGAAGCTTTCAGAGGATAGAATAACTATCACAAGAGGTTTCTTCGTCGGGTCAACAACTCCCGTGAAGAACCTTTTGGCATACATACTCGGTATGCGCGTGGTCTCGAAGGGCATCAAGGGAGCAATAATAGACACGTGTGGTCTTGTGAGGGGATCCTGTGGCTTCTGGTTAAAACTCGCAGAAGCGCTGATATTAGATCCCGACGTGATAATAGCGATGAGCAAGGGAGGGGATCTAGACCACGTGCTTCCAGCCATAGAGGACTTCTTGGGAAAGGAGGTCTTGGACATAGGGGCATCACCATATGCCAGAAAGAGATCCATGGAGGAAAGATATGAAAGGAGGAAAATGAAGTTCAGGATGTACTTCGGAGAAGGAAAGACAATATCAGTGAAAGATCCGAGGATATTCACGTTCCCTAAGAGGTGGAACGTAGATAAGACATTACTCACGGCAATAACTGCTGGAAAGGCAAGAAAAGCATCTGTGATAGGGGAGAGCCTTTACGTGATATGTGAAGAATACTGTAAGGGAATAAGGTCTCTTAGAGATCTATACAAGGTAAGAGAGCACGTGATAATATCGAGAAGAAACCTGGAGAACCTCTTAGTGGGGATTTACTCAAGGGACAAACTCCTTGGAGTGGGCATAGTGGAGAATTTTGACGAAGAGCATAACGAGCTAAGCATATATGTGAGTGACCGTTTTAACGAGGAGGAGAAGATCACGAGCATACAACTCGGGGACATAAAGCTGAACAGAGAAGGGGATGAGATCAGGAGGAGAAGGACATGAGGACGTTTTGGGTAACAAAGAACATAGCGTTTGGACCAATACCTGTGCTGGGAGACTACGATGAGATCGTGAGGGAGTTCGATGTCGTAATATCATTGATAGAAGAGGAGGAGTATATCAGATACGGATATAATACAGAGTACTTCGAGGCAAAAGGTCTTAAGGTCATAAAACTTCCCACACAGGACTTCAGAGCACCGAAAATAGTTCCAGCAATGTGGCTCCTTAGGAAACTCATGGAACTAGAGGAAAGAGGTCTCAAGGTATACGTGCACTGTGTGGGTGGGCTCGGAAGATCAGGATCCATAGTGGCAGCATATCTCTCGTATAAGTATGGGATGTCTCATGAAGAGGCCATAAAAGAAGTGCGAAGGATAAGACCGGGAAGTGTCCAGGCAAGGGAACAGGAGAAGTTCGTCGAGAGGATCTATAGACTAGTGAACGGGGGTAATAAAGAAATGCTATCAAAGGCTTCAGGGGAGTTCATCAAGAGCTCCTCCAAGGAAAGAATAACCATAGCGAGCACTGCAATAAGCACCTACATAGACATCGCATCACGAATACTCGTGAATGAGGATCCAATGTATACGGATGCCTATTTGAAAATATTGAAGGATTTCGAGAAAGACACTCCAAAGGATCGAAGTATACCTAGGAACATCAGAGAGATAACGCTTATTCTAGCGGAGGATATAGGTCTTTCACTAGGGGATTCCCTCGCATACGTTGATATCTTGATGGATGAGCAGGTGACATTTATCTTCGGATGCTTTAGATACTGCGACAAGGTCATAAATAGCATTATAAAGAAGTATGAGAAGAAGCTCTCCGAGATGTTAAATACAAATGTAGTGGCACAGGTTGAATACCTTTAATGAAGGATATGGAAATAATGAAAAATAATTGATGACATCTCCTGTCTTATCATTGCTTTCATCTCTAAATTATCTCCTAACGAGTTTGTGAGTTTTCCGTCCATCGTGGAACATCCAGTGAAGGTAAAACAATAACTTATTTATGGTCGTGTGGGAAATATGTTATCAGAGCAGGCTGTTCTCTTAGCTATGTGTTCATAAGAGGTGAAAGCATGGAAGGAACTCCATTAGAACTCGCAAAAAAAGTAAGAGAATATGCGATGCAACACAACGCATGGTTTAAGGAATCGCTTCCAATGATAGCATCAGAGAACATCATGAGCCCACTTGCCATGGAAATGCTCCTCACGGACTTCGGACACAGGTATGCTGAAGGCCATCCTGGAAAGAGGTACTACCAGGG
>JAGGXY010000046.1:0-6112 GCA_021162855.1 Methanobacteriota archaeon | reverse complement strand
GTAGGCGTGTCATGGAAGGCCACGCGCCAAAATACTCTCCAAAACAATGGGGGTAGTGCCGTTGGCCTTGACAGACACTAGTAAAGCCGTCCGGATGGTTAATGTGGAACTCCCTACCACGATACAAAACGAAACAGTAAGGAGAGACGGAACAAGTGATCAGTACACCATATGGCTAATCTCTATTCTTATATTATCTGCCTTGATCTCAAGAGAACTCTCCTTATTGACTATTTTTGGTTCTTTACCCTTTAATATCATAGATATAAGATTTCTTATGCTTGACACGTTTGGTGTCTCAAGAACGATGTCCTCAACGTCGTTTATATAAACTCTCACTATAAACTTGGAGGAAAGTAGTTTATTAAAGAAGTCTAGAAATGACATATTAAGCGTTGCATTCATGGTTACCACCGTCTTATTAATTATTTTCTCTTTTCTTCTTCATAAACTTTGCTTAAAAAACTAGCAATAATGAGAACTCCAGATGATTATTCTCGGTTATACTATGGAGTTTGTCCAACTATTTTTGAAGTTAAGTAGAAATTATCTTAAATAATCCATTAGTATTTGAACTACTAAGTGTCCTTGTCTAGCACACTAAACTATTTAAGTAGTTTTCCACAAAGTAGTTAATGACAAGATGCGAAGGTGATCTCCTATGGAGATAATTTGGCATGGGCATGCTTGTTTTGAGATAAGAACATCAGGAAAGACCATAGTAATAGATCCCCACGATGGAGTTTCCCTTGGCATATATCCCCCTCGTACAAAGGCAGACATCGTACTCGTAACGCATGATCACTTTGATCACAATGCAGTAAGGGCTGTTTCCATGGAAGGCACAGTAGTATACAGGGAAGCTAAGAACTGGACAGAGATAAGCGAAGGGATCAAAATAAAGACTATAACAGTCCCTCATGACAAGAGTGGAGGCAGCAGCAGGGGTCTCGTAAATGCTTTTATGATCTCTAGCGAGGGCATTGAAATAGCCCATCTTGGAGATATAGGAGATATCCCTAACAACATAGGCGAGTTCGAGGGTGTGGATATTCTTATGATTCCTGTGGGTGGATATTACACTATAGAACCTGAAGAGGCAAAGGAACTCGTAGATAAAGTGAGACCAAGAGTAGTAATTCCAATGCACTACAAGGTAATGGGTCTTGCACTTAACATAAAGCCAGTAGAAGAGTTTTTAAGACACTATGAGCAGAGCAGGATCGTCCGCGTAGGAAGAAGTGTTGAAGTATCAAGGAAAATACTCGACGAAATAGATCCAAGTACATATGAAATCTGGGTTTTCTCCCTTTGATGGTCATATTTTTGTATCAAAAAGTAGGTGAACTTAAAAATTCAAAATAGTAAGTAAAGAAAAACTATCACGATATATGGCTTGAAAGTCTGTATGTTATGAACGCCGTGACGAGACCCACAATGAGCATGAGGACACCGTATGCAAAGGGGTTCTCCTTGCTTATTTTTCCGAGGAAAAATCCTAGGAACCATATGAATATAAGAGTCAATCCTAGTGATGCCATGAACGCTGTATAAGGTGATAGGAACCCATAGGTTGCAAGCATATATGGAGAAAGGACTAGCAACGACGAAAGGACAGGAGCAAGAGCATCGACAGTCGCAGATAAGAACACGGCAAAGTACGAGCTCTTCTCAAGCACAGTTCCTTTAAGACTTTTGGCTATACTCTTTTCCATTTCCTTTAGTTCTCTTTTTCTTTCTGCATACTCCGTAAGAAAAGCTCCTGAGACTCCAGAAAGACCAATGGCCACGGCTCCGGAGAGTCCAGAACTAAGCACTATGTGAGGGTCTAGGTGACCGCCTATGAATGCTCCTATAGAAACTCCAAGCATTGTAAGAGCCCCATCAAGCGAGTTCATGACAAAATATCTTCTCGCGATCTCGCTTACCCTTGTGACCTCTAAGTATAGTATGATGGTATCTTTGAGCTCCCTAAATCTCTCAATTAAAACATTAAAAGGCCTTACCACACGCCGCAACATTTTAGCCAACAGACCTCCTGAAGACCATTGAATGTGTGTCATCTTCATATTAGAGTACGAGCGAAATGATTTTGGAGCCACCGCCGGGATTCGAACCCGGGACCTCCCGCTTACGAGGCGGGCGCCCTGCCGGGCTAGGCTACGGTGGCATGTCCTCCTACACTAGATCTTTTAAAGACCACTAAAATTAAAAGTTTTCCTTAGCCAGTTCCTCTTATACTATATTGAGACATAATTATATTAAATATTTAAAGTGCTCTTTTCAAATAATACTCGAGAAATCAATCGTAATTACAAGAATTCGTTTGAATCTTTTTGACAGGAGGTTGATGGACATTCAGTCGAAGAACTATTAACTCCTATTGATATTTGAACATTAAAACCAACCTCCTACATCATAAGTATATTTGCGATTATCAGAGACCTTCACATGTATTCTGGACTTGTTGTCTTGGGATTTTCAGTAATTCACATATACTTGAACTGGAACTCAATAAAGAGTTATTTAGGAGCCAAGAGGTTCCGTTAACACTGTTTAATGATACTTACTTTTTCAAGATATTTTATTTCATAAAAGACTCTCTATGAGCTTATAATCTTCTTCAGGAATTTCCCTCATAGCTTTTCCCATGAGATGACCGGACCATTTTTTCTTATTCCTTATGAACTTCAGTTTGGGAATTAATTGCTTAAACGGTATCTCTCCAATCTTTAGACACTTTATTTTCACCCTTATGGGATAATTTTCAGTTTTTCCTTTTGGAGACTTGAAGATCCTTGTCGAATCAACATATGGTTCACTAACGACCTCATAGATGCCAACAATAGCTGGCTCGAGTACTTTTCTCTCTTTAATTTCCTGTTTCACATAAAACACAAGCCTATCTCTAGGTTTGACCTTTTTGATAGTGTTCTCATGTCTCTTAGGAACTCCCCAAATGTTCTTCTTTTGTACTACTTTCCAGTTATCTCTAGTCGTTATACAGAACCAATACCTCACGAGCAACACCTCCACAGTATCACTCCATACAGATTAAGAATATTTGCTTTGGTCAATTAATTACTATTTTGTTTTTGGTTTTATTTCAGAGACATTTTGACTACTACTTCCTGATTGATCTTGAGCTTTCGTAACTATTATCGCTGAAGTAACTATAAGGGCAGCACCTAGGGCTTTTAATATTGTAATGCTCTCTCCTAAAAATATCCATGCAAGTATAGTAGCACTTACAGGCTCTATTGTAGACAGTATACTTGCCCTACTTGCCTGTACGCTTCTAAGTCCAATGTTATATAGAACATAAGCAAGGCCCGTAGGAATTAGGGAGAGATAGAGTGCTAGAAGGGCCTGCTTAAGATTATCGAGAAGAACATGCCTTTCAACGATAAGAGCATATGCTAAGAGTATTGGTATCGAGCTAAGATAAGGAACGAGAGCAACACTTTCAGATGCCATACCCTTTGAGATAAGCGCCTTTGCTGTTATAATATACATTGCATATAGTAAGGCAGCTGAGAATGCTGTAAAGATTCCCAAAAGATCTAGGTTAACTATTTCTCCAAGGTTCACAAGGGCTGCTCCACAAAGGGCCATTATCAGTGAAAAAACTATTATCTTATTAAGTTTCTCTTTAAGAAAGACTGCAGACATAACTGCTACGTAAGCAGGGGCCGTATAGAGTATTAGAGCAGCGGTAGACGCTCCTACGAATTTCACAGCGTAGAAGTATATCAAGTAAAAAGGTGTCACAATGATTGCACCAAACAGCAAAAGATATTTTATGTGCTCTCTTTTTGCTCTTAAAAGTACGTAAATTATGGCAGGAAATATGAAAAGCATTCTGTATAGCATAAGTTGTCCCGGCGTACACCCATAACCATACGCAAGCTTCCCAGCAACTCCAAGAGTCCCCCAAAGGATTGCTGCTACAATGATAAGTATTTCCCCTTTCAGCTTAGCAAGGTGCATAACGGAACCTCCAAAGCTTTTAATTGCAGCGACTGCAACTCTAAAATAATAAAACATGAAATAGTTATGATGCTGTACTATTTTATGCTATTAGAATAGTAGAGTCTTTTTGAAGATTAAAGTGGAAAAAGCGAGAAAAGACCCTATGGGCCTCATTATATACTCCAATTAATGGGGCCGTTTTGTAGATGGTAAAAAGCGTAAAATTTGGCATCTTTAATTTTTGCAATTTTTAAACATTCTTAGGGTTTATCTCATTATAATGTGGCAATCCACGATATGTGGGATCCCAAGCCCGAATGGAGACTACCGAAACCGCGAGAATGTGGAGAGTCACCGTTCCCCCCCAAAAGCCCTCCAATGAAGCCAGAGGAGGGAAGGTTAGCCGTTGCAAAAGTTACGGCCGACCAGAACAGTATCTAACGCATATTACTTTTTACTTTTTCACATTACTATTTTTGAGCTCTAGTAACTTCTGTCTTGCCTTCGCTATAGCGTTTGTTTTATCGCGCATTTTTCTGAGGTATCCTAAGGATGGGAAGGATATAGCATCTCGAGGACATATCTTCGCACACGTGTCACATCCAACCATACAGTTGTATGGTCTCGCAACTATAGGTCTCATGTTCTCGAAGTCCCAGTCGTAAACAATTCTTCCACTACATGTCATGAAGCATAGACCGCATCCAATGCACCTCTCATAGTCTATTCTTGGATACCACTCTATTTCTTTTCTAGGAGTTCCCCACCAGTCAATCTCTGAAAAATCCCTTATAGTCCTCCCAAGAGCATCTTTTCCGATAATTTTGCTGCCCTTTTCGCTCATTCGTATCACCTTTTCCTTTATGATCTACTTTTACCCATATGCTCTATTTTTATATGAATTATCATTCATATGAAATTTTTTAAATATATTTGTTACTTTTTCTTTTGAAAGCCTTGCCCTTTGTGCGGGAATGCAGTGATTCTAAACAAGCCCTTTAATAGGAAAGTGAAAAGTAATTTAAACTTCAGGCATATGTCATACGTGAGGGTTCAACATAAAGGATAACCCCGACCCTTTCCGCTCTTACGGGAGGTAGGGGTAACTGGCCGAAGACCCGGCCAGAGGGGCTTTATTCAGAATAAAGCCCCTTAAACCTCCCTGCAAGGAACCCTTGCCCTTTAGTGCGGGGAGGAGGTCAGTTAAGTAAAACTTGAATGAAAATGAAGACGATAAAAATAAGAACCATAATTGGAAGAATGGAAAACACTAAGTGCAAGGAGACCCTTACCAAGATCGTTAATGAAGAGTATTTGGACATAGAGCTAAGACTACCTGACGACAAGCAGGTAAGAACCCTAGAAAGGATCTTGGCAGCGATACAAAATCCTACAAGGATGAAGATCTTAGGGCTACTAGCACAGGCTGAGTTGCCGGTATGCCTTATCACAGAGGTCTTAGGGCTCGACCAAACATTAGTTTCTCACCATCTTAGGGTTCTTCGTGGTGCTGGACTTGTCGATGTAAAAGTCTTTGGGAAGTACAGATTTTACTGTCTTAAAGATCATAAAGAGGTTTTAGAGCTTATAATGAAAATACTGAAAGAAGGTTTAGAGAAAAAATAAGTATACGAAATTACGTTTTTGCCTTATGAAACTGTTCTTGTCCTTGTGATTGCTCGTGAGTGTTTGCACTCATCTAGGAGCAAAATAATACTTAAAAATGAAGCGTGACCTCAAGGATAATGAGGGGGATGACAAGAGCCCTTTAAGAAGCAGCAGGTCTTGAAGTACTAGCTGCTGTTGTTGGAGGCTTTCACGGGCCTTCCAAAGAAGTACTGGACAGGTTAGCAAGCATAACAAAGTATATATGTCTTGCACACTGTAGTGGAGAGGGCAAAGAGTTATATTAAAATATATACTAAAACAAAGCAAGAATGGGGGCAGAAGCATTAGATTATACTTTTCGTATTGTAGTGTGTCTTTTTATTGTATCCCCTTAGAGCGTATAAACGTGTACTCTCGTATGTAATATAAGGTGGCCCCAATCGCCGAGACCCACAGTCCAAAACGGACTGCGGTGAGGAGGTTAGGGCATCGCCATAATGAACCCACCCGTGGCAGATACAAAATGATACAG
>JAGGXY010000121.1:0-5695 GCA_021162855.1 Methanobacteriota archaeon | reverse complement strand
TGGGAGGAGTCCTCCAGGATAACCCTCACCCACTATCCTTGAGGTCACGCTCCATTTTTAAGTATTTTGCTCCTAAATGAGCACAAATACCCACAAGCACTCACAAGAACAAAAACAATTTCATAGGGCTCTTTACAGCGATATGATTTTAACTACTAAAATATTTTTAAGTTGTAACATAAAGTTTCAAGTTAAAGATAGTCAATACATGAGGGCATTAATTGATTAAAGCCCTATGTATGCGAACGCATCCTTTGGGGTGATCTCATTGAGACTTCTATTCATTCATACTGACTACATAGAGTTTGAGACAAAAGAGCCAGTCAAGGGCATTGCAGAAGAGATTAGTGACGAACTTAAACATCTAAAGGTTCCTGAAGCATTGGCAGTTTTCGTTTCAGTAGAGGAGGATGATGTATCTAATAAGGAAAGCATCATAGAAGACGCCGTGAAAAACATCCTAGAGATCTTTGAAAAGGTAAATGCAGAGCGTATAGTCCTTTATCCATATGTTCACCTCACGAACAGACCATCTCCATCAAAGGATGCAAAGAGTATCCTTATAGAGATCTTCGAAAAACTCAAAGAAAAGGGTCTTGAAGTATACAGAGCGCCCTTTGGATGGTATAAGGCCTTCGAGTTGAGATGTAAGGGCCATCCATTATCGGAGCTTTCAAGAACCATAACCCCAAGACCAAAAACTAGGGAAGAAGTTGTAGCTGAGATCACGAGTGAATATTATATAATTCACCCAAATGGTATTGTTGAGAAGATAGAAGATCTTGAGAAAATGGATCTTAGTGCTATTAATGATCATGCATTGAGATCATATATAGAATCAGAGGAACTTGGGAAAGTAAAGAAAGGTACTCCTCCTTCTGTTGATGCCATGAGAAGACTCGAACTTGTTGATTATGAGCCAGCTAGCGATCCAGGAAACATGAGAATATATCCTAAAGGTGCTATACTTTTCAATGTTTTGGTATCATGGGCAAAAAAGATAGCGCTGGAAGATCTCAAGGCTATGGAAATAATAACCCCATTAATATATGACTGGAACGAACCAGATATAAGAGAACAGGCTGAGTCATTCCATGAGAGACATTATATCGTAAAAACGCCAGATGAAAAGAAAAAACTTGTTTTAAGATTCGCAGCAGACTTTGGTCTTTTCAAAATGATGAAGGATGCTACTCTCAGTTATAAAAATCTTCCAATAAGGATATTCGAATTTGCGAGAAGTTTTAGGTATGAAAAAAGCGGAGAAATATCTGGTCTAAAAAGAGTTAGATCTTTCCATATGCCAGACCTTCACAGCTTCTGTGCAGACGTAGAACAGGGATGGGAAGAGTTCGCTACTCTCTTTAGTCACTATAAAAGACTCACTGATGCCACTGGCATAGAATACGCAATAGTATTTAGAGCAGCTAAGGAGTGGTGGAATCGTTTAAAGGATAAAGTTATAGAACTCGTTAAAGAAAGTGGTAAACCCGCTTTTATTGAAGTACTATCGAAGATGAAGCACTATTGGGCTATAAAGAGTGAGTTTCAGGCCATAGACAGCATGGGTGGTAATGTACAACTTGCAACCGTTCAGTTAGATGTTATCGATGCTGCTAGGTACGGTATATACTATACTGATGCAAATGGGCAGAGGAAAGGATGCATAATAGTACACTCTTCAATAGGATCCATTGAGAGATGGATCTATGCTGTGTTGGAAGAGGCACTGAAAAAGGAAAAACCTGAGATCCCCTTCTGGCTTTCACCAATTCAGGTAAGATTTATACCAGTAAATGATAGCTATGTCAAAGACTGTATACGACTTGCTTCAAGTCTTCGGGCTAGAGCTGATGTAGACGATCGTGACATCAGTGTTGCTAGGAAGATAAGAGATGCCGAAAGAGAATGGGTAAACATGATCATAGTATACGGTGAGAAGGAGAAGTTAACGGGAGTGTTACCTGTAAGATTTAGAGATGGTCATATAGAGCATATGAGTTTCGAAGATCTGAAGAAGCGTGTCGAAGAGCTTATGGGAGAGTACCCGTTTGTACCTTTATATCTCCCAATGAGGATCAGTCTCAGACCTAAATTCGTCGGTTAGAGTTCTACTCTTTTTTCTTCTTTTTTGCGGATGCTATACCTACGACGATACCTATGATAAAGATCGCCACAAGCATTGCAGAATACTGTGTTGTAGTTATGGATATTGAAGATCCTATCGTGTCAAAGGATATTTTAAGTACTCCCCTCCACTGAAAGTACATAATGCTAAGTCCTGAAGCGATTATTAATGCTATTAAATACATGAATGCCCTCCTTATGACGATACCAAGCACAACACCTAATAAGAATACTATTCCCAGATCCACGAGATAATAAATCACTTGATCACTGAAATTCATTGTTGAGCCACCTCTGACGAAGCCGCCTTTATAACGTTCTCCAGACTTATTATCGGTACAACAGCATGATCCTTATATGAAACATACGCTAGGGTATACTTTTCAACCTCCGGTACTGTTGACATCTCAGGCCTAATGAAAATATCAGTTCTAGGTCTTATGACGTCTACTACTCTTTCTATCATTATTCCGTAGTGTTCATTTGAGTAGTCTACTGTTATGAGAAATGATCCCTTGCATTCTTCGTTAAAAAACATAGTTCCTATGTCTAAAAGCGTAACAACGTCGCCATGAAGGTTCGTGAACCCTATAAAGGGCTTCTTGAGGATAGGAATTCTCGTAATAGATTCTATTTTATTGACTTCCCTAATTTCAGATGCCCTTGCACCAAGAACCCTTCCAGACACCTCAAATATCAGAAGAAAACTCTCAGAAGCTACTTCTTCTATTATCATTTTTGAGGTCACCTGTTGTGCCAGATGTCTGTTATAATACTCTTAGAGAGGTAATAACTTATATTTCCTCTAAAAGGGATAGCACTATCTTAAAGTTCTCTTTTGGTGATTTTATTATCGATTCATGACCGGGATATATCACCTCAAGATCCATCGACGAAAGCCTCAATATGGATCTCTTGAGTTCTTTGGGATCCCCACTTATGAGATCATAACGACCATATGATCTGTTAAATATAAGATCGCCAACAAATGCTTTTCTGTCTATCACAAGTGTTATGCTTCCTTCCGTATGTCCTGGTGTATGAAGCACTCGAGCATATGTTGACCCGAAATCTATTTTTTCTCCTTCTTTTACCACGTGGTCTACAGGCACGCCTTCTCTTGCACCAAAAAACATTGAATAAGTCTTTATAGTAGCCATTCTTATATCTTCAGCATCTAATTCATGAGCATAAGTTTCAACATTCTTGAAATAACTTTTAAAGACTCTATAGCCGAGAACATGGTCGTAATGACAATGTGTGAAAACTAAATAGACTCTAGATACTTTTGGAAGAGATTTAAGGGATGGAAGGATGCTATGCGTGAACTCTGGAAGACCGGCATCTACTACAAGCAACTCCTTTTCATTAAGGATTATATATACGTTAGATGATCTGGTATAAGATATAAACGGCTCTATTTTTATCTCCATTTTGCAACAACTCCCTCCAATATGTTCAACACTTTTCTAAAGGCATCTTTGGATATACTCTCAACGTATGCCCTAACTTTTGGCTCTGTTCCAGATGGTCTCACTAGAACCCACCATTCCTTAGAAAGAACCCTTGTACCCCATGGCTCCTCTCTGACATTAACGTTTTCGATCTTCTTTAAATGCTTAACAATATCATGTATAAGCTCTCTTGCAAATCTCATGTCACTAAGTCTGATATTTACGGTCTTTTTGTAAAGTTTCGGCAATACATTAAATATCTCTCTAAGAGCACTTATATTGACCGAAAGAATTGCTGATGCCATAATACCATCAAACCATGGACCGAAGTCTTTTATCATAATTTTCCAAGGTTCTGAAGCTATTAAAGTATCATCAGAGAGCCCCTCATGGAGATATCCCAGTGGTCTCATCTCAGTTCTTAATCCAAGTGATTCAGCGTACTGATATACGTGTGGAGATATATTTGGGGATAATATAACCTTACTTCCAGAGAATTTTCTCCTAGCGAGATATATAAACGTGGCAGTAACGTAATCCTCCAAGACATACTTATTTTCTAGTCCGACTGCTATCCTATCACCATCACCATCTTGTCCAACGTACATATCCGCCTTGAGAGTTTCCATTATTTTCACGTATTTTGATATATTTTCCTCACTCGGTTCTGGAATCCTTCCAGGAAACCTTCCGTCGATATGTGAATTCACCGTGATTACTTCGTGTCCAATTTCTGAAAGGATCAGGGGAGTATAGATTGCAGTAACACCATTTGCAGGATCGAAAAGTATCCTACGATGTTCTATCCTGAAGTTCCTCTCTATAAATCTCAGGACATATTCTATGTATTCTTCTCTAACAATCTCAGAAACATTTATAATGCGCCCATTATAGCAATATTTCCTCGTAATTTTGCTATTTACCAAGTTTTCTATTTTCTTTTCTTCATCTCTATAAAGATCTATTCCACCCTTTCCTATAATCTTTAAGCCATTATATTCAGGAGGATTATGAGAAGCAGTTATCGAGATTCCAAAATCTGCATTTAGCAGTCTAACTGCAAATGCAACAACAGGAGTCGGAGCAAGTCCTAAGAAGAACACATCCACACCCTCTCTTTGAAGACCAGCGATTAACGCTTTAGCTAAGGATTCGCTATGGACTCTTCCATCATGTCCTACGACGATATTATTTGAAATCCTAGAAAGGGCTGCAGCAAACTTATCCATTGTATTCTCATTAAACTTATCAGAAACTAGGGCTCTTATGCCTGCGGTTCCAAACTTCATACCTCTTCCAACTCCTTTAGACTCTCTATTATTTGAACTCCCTTACTAGCACCTATTCTATCAGCACCTGCCTTAATCATAGCTATAGCTGTCTTAGCATCGCGAATTCCTCCAGAGGCTTTTATTTTGATCTTGTCTCCAAATTCACGTTTTATTAAAGCTATATCTTCTACCTTTGCCCCTTCTGGTCCAAATCCTGTTGATGTCTTCACAAAAGCAGCTCCAGCCCTGATTGCAATCTCTGTAGCCTTTAACTTTTCATCATCTGTAAGATAACATGTTTCTATGATGACCTTTACTGGAATGGGCTTTACTGCATTAACAACAGCTCTTATATCGTCCTCAACGTACTCATACATTTTAGATTTAAATGCAGAAACGTTCATCACCATATCTATTTCATCTGCACCATTTTCCACAGCTTTTTTAGCCTCTAATACTTTTACTTCTGTATACGTGTTTCCCAAAGGGAATCCTACAACAGATACAACTTTAATATCAGTACCTTTTAGAAATTCTTTTGCAAACTTCACATAAAATGGGCTCACACATACAGCATAGAAACCATACCTTTTAGCTTCTTCACATAGTCTTCTTATGTCTTCCATAGTTGCGTTAGGCTTGAGTTGTGTATGATCTATTCTTTTAGCAAGTTCTTTAGCCTTCATAGCCCTCACCATGTATATGTATAAACTTTAGGGGTCTGTCCGCGTGAGCGAAGAATCTTTCACTAAAGTTCACGCTCACGGCGGACTTGGGACTCATTAGCCTCAGCTCCCCTCTGGGTTCATGGGGGAGCATGTCATTGGCCTTCTCCCCGTATCC
>JAGGXY010000093.1:0-13939 GCA_021162855.1 Methanobacteriota archaeon | reverse complement strand
CCTGTCCCTGTATGTTATGACCACTTTGGTTATCTCTCCACTCTCAACGAGTTTGAAGAGCTATCTCAGACCCTTCCTGTCCTCGTTGAGCCCTGATGCTATGTCCGTGAGGATCCTCGCGACCTTATAGCCCTTTCTTGCACAGTAGCTTTAAGGTACTCGACCTGCCTCTCAAGGTCCTCTTTCTGATCCCTGCTTGAGACCCTCGCGTAGATGACGACCTCATCGGGAACTTTGCCTTCGAGAATCCTTTTGATTTCGCTTTCAGGGATCCTGTGCTCCCTGCCAACCTTGTAAGCCTTTATCTTTCCCGCTTTGATCCATCGGAGAACGGTCATCTTCGTTACCCCAAGCCTCTTCGCTGCCTCGCCCGTTCTGTAGAGTCTCATAAGGAAGCACCAAGTAAAATAAGTCAAAAATAGTAATTAAATGTTACGATAGTTACTAAACATGGAGCAGCCCTTAGCAAATAACCTCGGAAGGACAAAACAATTTTAAGTCAAGACTGGCGCCGGGGCTGGGATTTGAACCCAGGCGGGCTTGCGCCCATCGGCTCTCCAGGCCGACGCCCTACCAGGCTAGGCTACCCCGGCATTGATAGGATAAGCCCAATAATACTAAACCTCAAGAGTGGGGTTCCGTTCTGGTCAGCCGCAACTTTTGCAACGACTCCTTTCAGCCTCGAGTAAGAACCTTCATTGGCTGGCTTTCGGGAGTACGGCGAGCCCCACATCCTCGCGGCTTTAGCGGTTCCCCATTAGGGCTTGGGACTCCACATATCGGGGAACCGCCGCACTATAATGAGAGAACTCTTAGGAATATTTAAAGATTGCGGAGAACAAAAGATGTCAAACTTTACGCTCTTTACCATCTACGAAACAGCCCCCCACATCCTAGTTTGAGCCTCTGGCCCATTTGGGTTTAGTGGTTGCCCGTGCTTTGTATTTGGAGTATTTCGGAGACTGCGAGCACGGGCTTCCCCCTTTGCCACTTCATCTTTATCCGTGGCTCATTGGGAGCTACATTGGCGGGCACCACGGGGCCCGCCTCACGTGGGATGAGCATTATCCTCCCGCCTCTGATGGCTATTTTGCCGTCATGGAGGCGGTTCATCTAGTATTCTATCCCTCCCTTATTTAAATGTTTCCAGGATTACCGAGACTATCATTGTAACTTATCTAACAAAATAGTCTAGGCCCACATACCAGGCAGAGTTGTATTTAAATGTTACGCAAATCGAAAACTACACCAAACCTAACTTGTACTAGAATTTCATTATAGGGCACACGCCAAGACACTTCTGGCACTTTATGCAGAGTTTAGGGTCTATAATTATCTTTTCGTCGTCTCCTAGCCTCAACGCTCCACTAGGACAGTATCCAAGGCATACACCACATCCCACACACTCAAGGCCTCTCTTCACAAGTTCAAAGGCTTTTTCAGCGTCCTCTTCAGGACCAAGTATATAGTCTTTCCCTATGAGGATCTTCCCAACGATGAACTCTTCCTCCTTTTTTGTGATATCTCCAAGTGGATATAAGGTTCTTTTCACAATGTCTCTTGGATCTTTATTTAGCTTGAGAAGCACATGTTCATTAATTTTTTCCTTACTCAGAATTTCAATTCCTCTTCTTTTGACCTTTGAAATGGATACCACGATGTTTTTTATGAACTCAGGAGGCTCTCTCCAGCGCCAGACACCTTTGGCTATTTCCTCTTCGCTGAAATATTTCCTCAAGATGCTCATCCACCTTTCAAATCCTTCAGGGTATTCCCTTTTTATTCTCTCCCAATCTCCGGCTTCTCCTGCAGGGCACAGATAACATCCTATCCTATAGAAGCCCCTTGTATAGAGCTCGTTTATTGGAAGACCTTTATACATAATATATGCCCAAACCTCCAAGGAGGACCATTCTTGAATCGGAGAGAAAGATATTTGTTTTGGCGTCCAAGGGTTCCTCCAAAGCTTCCCAGCATATCTTCTCGTAGATGACTCATACTTTCTTTGTCCTATTATTGTTAAAGCACCGTTAGGATATCTCTCCGTATAATATTTCGTTATGGGTCCTGTCTTGACAAGCTTACAACACCATCTGTAATCCCTTCCAGGGGGGCCGAAGTATTCAACTCCCCTCCAAAAGCGGTCTTTGCTTTTGATTATTACAATGTCCACGTTGAAGTATTTCGAGACTCTCTTAACATAGTCAAGCGTTTGGGGAAACTCTATTCCCGTGTCAAGAAATATAACATCAAATGGCAAATTAGCTTCGATTAAAAGTGCTAGAGATACTAAAGAATCCTTTCCACCACTAAATGAAGCTACTACTGGAAGTCTATATTTGTTTACGATATCTTTAATTTCAGAAATAGATTTCGAAGCTATGCTTTCTATTATTGGTCTATTAACCTCTATAAATGTCCTCCAGTCAGCTGATGGTCCTGGAGGTTCTTTTTCTATTCCTCGATGCTTTATCTTAACCGCCACTCCTTTACCCTTAGAGATCTCATCAGAGTCTGCCTTTGCGACCCCTGATGCAACGATCCTTCCTTCTTCATCAAGGATAAGAACGTAATCATCCTTTTCTATGTCTCCAGAGGCATCCAGAACGCCAGGCCTCATAAGATTCTTTCCACCCAATATGCTCGGTAATGCTCCCCTATCAGCGATTACATAATGCCCTGATACCACACCTTGAAGTCTTCCAAACGCGACTGAGTGAAAGAGGATCATGAACCTCTCTTTTCTTAGATCGTACCTCATCACGGCATATATTTTTCCTCTCATCACTATTTCGTCTACTCTGTCTTCTCCTGGAGCCTTGTTCATGAGGATTATTTTTTCATCTCCAAAGAACCTCTCTCCAACACCACGACCATAATCCCTGTCTATTATGCTTGTGACCCATTCCATTTCTGGTCTGAACATGGGTTTTACTTCTCCTGGAGGAGATATTTCCAGCTTTTTCACTTCACTATGACATTTTGGGCATGTTCTTCCTCTAAGCACGGGTACTCCACAGCTGTAGCACCATCCGTACCTTATTTTGCCTAAATATGGAGCTGTCATCCTTAGTATCACCATGACTTATTACTTCTAGGATTACTACTCCTATGAGCGTGATAATGTTTGTTCCCTTTTGCTTAATAAAGAAAGGTTTAATACCACAACTGACTTTTACTTTTAATACTTCGATGTGTATCCTTGGACATATCGAGGTGTCTTCCATGGAGCGCACCAAGTTTATATTAGCTATAACCGTAGCTGCAGTAGTTATAGCTGGCATCGTAGCATACGAACTACTGCCGCACAGTAAACCAGAGCTGAAGATCGCAACAGCCGGAAGCCTCCTACCTCCTTTTACAGACCTAAATGGGAATTTCTCAAGCGATAGAGGAGTAAATATAGACTACATTGCTAAGGGAAGTGTTGCCATTTATAGAGATCTTTTGGAGTTAGGAAAGGAATATGAGATCATTGCACTAGCAGACGTGAGTCTTGTGAAAGACTTATATAACAAGGGCATTGTTGTGGCCTATTCTAAGTTTGTTACGAACGCTATAGTTCTTGCATATACACAAAACAGCAAGTATGCGTCGGAAATCAACAAGGAAAACTGGTATGAAATAATCATGAGAGCAGATGTTAAGGTAGGCTTCTCAAACCCAAACATGGATCCATGTGGTTATAGAGCACTAGCTGTGATGGCACTTGCAAGTCAGTATTATAACGTAGACATATTTGAAAGGATCGTTGAGAACAACACGAACATAAAGATGGAAACAAGTGGGAACAACATAGATATCATCGTTCCAGAAACGCTTGATGTGAACACTAATAAGCTAATAATCAGAGATAAGTCCGCGGATCTAGAAGCACTATTACAGAGTGGAGAGCTTGATTACGCATTTCTCTATCGTAGTACAGCAAAGGACCTAGGCTTCAAGTACATAGAACTTCCCTCAGAAATAAACCTGGGCGATAATAAATTCAATGAAAACTATGCTAGGATCACCATAAAGCTTCTAGGAGGAAAGCACATCGTTAAGATAAAAACAATTGTATATGGAATTGGTATAACAAAGTATGGTATAAACAACAATTATGTAAGGAAATTCATTGAGTTTGTGTACTCAGAGAAGGGCCTGGAGATCCTCAGATCACACGGTTTTAATGTCTTGAATCCAAGTTTTGAAACGAAAGGTGATTTTCCATGGCTAAAAGAAATATCTATACAGATGTGATCACCCTTTTCATAATCTTTTTGTTGATAGCGCCTTTCTTAGGAAATAAATCATTATATTTCATGCTAATATACTCACTGATATCTTCAATTGTGATCTACGTCTTTTCAAGGGATCCTATAAGGGCTCTATCAATAGGACTATCAGAGGTCTTTGTAGTGCTGATGCTGATACCAATGATATCCGCAGTAGAACAGTATATCCACCAAGCAATATCCTATGCGAGAAATGTTCAGTTCTGGAGGTCCCTTTACTACACAGTAGTGTCTTCTTTCTTCTCTGCTCTTTTAGGGGTCTTTTTTGCAATACCTTTTGGATATGCCTATAGCAGGGATCTTTTGCCATTTAAGGACACCATAAGGTCATTCATAGAAGTGCCAATGATGCTTCCTCATACAATTGCAGGAATACTCCTGCTAGGAGTGTTCAGCAGGGAAGGTCTTTGGGGAATCTCTCTCACGGATACACTCACTGGAATAGTCATAGCGATGTTCTTCGTGTCAGCTCCTATAGCTGTGAATCAAATGATAGAAGCCTTCAATCACATACCGGAAAGATACGAACACGTCTCAAGAAGTCTAGGAGCAACTCCCCTTAAGACGTTTGTATACGTGCTTCTACCTATGGTAAGAAGCGACATAGTATCTGCATTCATCACATCGTTCATGAGGGCAATGAGTGAGTTTGGCGCCGTGATTGTCATAACGTCGTATCCTCCAATAATAGCATTATATGCCTTCAGAGAACTAAGTCTTGGAGGTATAACAAGGGCGCTTTCAGTTTCAACACTTGCCATACTCATAATAGTTCCTGTGATAATAGCAATAAAGGTGTTCTTCAGGGGGAGGATGCATGGGAGAGCTTTTAGTGGAGAAGGTCTCTAAGAGGCTTAAAGGATTCACACTTCACGAGATAACATTCAACGTAGAGGACAAGGACTACTTCGTCATCTATGGGCCGTCAGGTGCGGGGAAGAGCCTCATACTGGAGATCGTCTCTGGAGTGCTCCCACCAGACTCAGGAAGGATTGTGTTAAATGGCCGAGACATAACATATTTGCCTCCAGAAGATAGAAACATTGCGTTAGTATATCAAAGCTATGAACTCTTCCCACACATGACAGGTTTTGAAAACATAGCATATGGGCTCAAAGTAAGAGGTCTTCCAAGGGATGAACTAACAAAAAGAGTCCTTGATATTGCAGAAAGGCTTGAAATAAAGCACGTTCTGGACAAAAAACCATATGAAATGTCCGGAGGAGAACAACAGAGAGTAGCAATTGCCAGAGCTTTAGTGATAAATCCAGAGATACTCCTGTTAGATGAGCCAACATCTAATCTTGATCAAAATCTAAGAATAAAATCTAGAATTCTTTTGAGGAAAATAAACTCAGATGGTACGACAATAATACATGTCACCCACGACATTGGTGAGCTATTGAGCTTGGGAAAAAATGTGTTAATAATAAAGGATGGAAGGCAAGTATATCTTGGAAAAATAGATGAAATAATCAATAACATCAGAAAAATTCCAGAGATTGCCAGTTTACTTGGCATATATAATGTGTTCGAGGGCACATATCTTGTAAAGAATAGCAACCGAATAGTACGTATCGGGGACTTAGAACTCAGAGTACTCTTTGATCACACTCCAGGAGAAAAAATTAGGATTCACATACCACCAGAGACTATATCCATATTCTCCAGCCCTCAAGAGGGCACTAGCATTCAGAACATAATTCCTGGAACTATTGAGGACTTTTACATATCGGGAACCTATGTCGATGTATTCATAGGGCTGGGATCTATATTGCTGGTCTCAAGGATTTCGATAGAGTCGTTTAACAGGCTCAAAATAAGAACCGGTAAGAATGTATACGTAGGAATAAAGGCAGCATCTGTGAAACTAATAGAATGATCAAATTGGTGGGGCCGCCGAGATTTGAACTCGGGTCGCCGGCTCCCGAAGCCGGAAGGATACCAAGCTACCCCACGGCCCCATAACCTAGTTTGAGCTCTTGATCTCTGTTTAAAAATAGAAAACGTGTCTTACATATTTTATTTTTGATAGCCTCTTTATAACTAAGGTAACTAAAAATACACTAAAGTGAATGGAAAAAAGAAACTCAAACCTCTTGTTCAGCTTTCGGAGCCTCCTCTGTCTGGACAACTGCTTGTCTCTCTTCTGGTGTAGGCTCAAGAAGAACTTCAGACTTCCTAATCTCACACTCTCTGATGGGATACACTACTTTTGCTCTCTTCTTTATCTCCTCAGCAAGCCTCCCGTCTATAAGCATATGTACAAAGTCCTCAAATCTAGTTTGAGATGCTATTTCCTCAACAACTTCCTTTGCGATCTTTCTTATCTTGTCCTTCCTAGATGTATTTACCCTAGCCATCGTTATGATAATTGGCTTAACCCTGACAAGGTATCCATCCTTCGTTCTGACATCAAATACACCATCTATTCGGCTTCTCTTCCTCTTTACCATCTTCTGAACACTTTCTTGTGTCATCTCATGACCTATGAACCTCGAGTGGGCTTCTAGTCCATGTACCCTATAGACCTTGAAATACAGTTTTATATAACTCCTTCTTATGGGACCTCCTATGTCAGCAACTGTTACCTCTGCGACACGTCCTATGACCTTGCTTGGATCGTCAGCTGGCGTCTCTCCAAGGACCACCCTGTTGAAGTAATCAGGTGCTATGATTTTGTACCACTCCTTTGCCCTCCACTTATCCCTTGCACTCTTTGCAAGTTTTCTCGCCTGTGATCTTGATGCCATTAGCACATCACCTACACGTTTTCATGCTTGGGTATGACCAGGATCTGAACATGCGATGTTACCAAGGATAACTAAGGACATATATAAATAAGTCTTCCCAAGTCATAAGCTTTTAAAGTCCTATTAATATTTAAGCTTAGCTACAGGTATCATATCACTCGGACACTCTAAACTCACACTTAATGACATAAAATAAATCATAAGAACACTCTCCACAAAGGATTTCTCATTTATAAGGAGCCCATGAGGAAATTACGCAAGAGTAATACAAGGATTCAAGGATTTCAGGGATTATAACCTAAGGAATAAATATATGGTATAAATTCGGTGATACTTGTGAATGTGGAAGTACTGATATACGTGATTACATCACTTTTCATAATAATGGATCCTCCTGGAGCTCTCCCTCTTATAATAAGAATAACGGAAGGCTTGTCTAAAAGGACAATCCTTAGATTAGCTATTGAAGTAACGTTATTTGTTCTCTCTCTTATCGTCATCTTTGCACTTGCAGGTAAATATATTCTTGAGTACTTTGGAATAACAATACCCTCGCTAAAGGTAGCTGGAGGTATAATGCTAGCAGTTCTTGGATTTGAGATGATGAAAGAAGGAGAAAAGCCAAGAGCTAGAAAGGAGGCAGTGATACTCGAAGAAGAAGCACTATCAAATGCATTAGTACCTCTAGGATCTCCTATGCTTGCAGGACCAGGAACCCTTTCTCTTGCAATAATCTATAGCACTCTCTATGGTCCTACTATTGTGATCATTGGAGCCCTTGTAAATGCACTAATATTATTTCCCATAATACTTTTTGCTTCATACATTGGAAAGATAATAGGAGAACGTGGGGTGAGAGTTTTCACAAGAGTATTGGGTTTCTTTGTCCTTGCACTTGCTGTACAATACGTCTTCGATGGTGTGTTAATGTATGTCTCCAATATTTCATGAAACCACAAAGCTGGAACAAGAACCCATAGTTCTTATCATAGCGGAAAAGAACATAGTTGCTAGGAGGATAGCTCACATATTATCCGGTGGAAGATACTCCGTAAAGAAGATATGTGGAATTCCTATCTATTTTTTCACATTGAATGGGGAAAAATACGCGAGTATTGGGTTGAAAGGCCACATAATGGACTACGATTTTCCCCAAAGGTTCAGGAAGTGGTCACTCCCAGATCTTAAGGACATAATATGGAGCCCTCTTATCGTTGTTGCAAGAGAAGCAAAGCACATCGAAGCCCTGAAGTCTCTAGCTCCATTTGTTAAGCGTGTCATAGTAGCAACAGACTATGATAGAGAAGGAGAACTTATAGGACTTGAGCAGTGCATGTCATTAAAAAAGCGGGAAAAAGAAATGTTGAAATAAAAAGAATGAAATTCAGCGCAATAACAAGGGAGGAAATCTTAAGAGCATTTAGGAACCTTACTGAAATCAACAAAGGGCTCGCAGATGCTGCAGATGCCAGAAGGGCAATAGATCTCATATGGGGAGCTACCTTAACGAGATTCTTCACATTAGCTTCTAACACAAGTGATGTGTATTCTATAGGTAGGGTCCAGACACCAACACTTGCTCTTATAGTGAAAAGAGAAAAGGAAATAGAATCATTTGTTCCTCAAAAATATTGGGAAGTAGTAGCTCTTCTTGAAAACGGTCTTAAGGCAAAACATAAGAAAGGAAGGTTTGACAGTATAGAAGAAGCTCAAAGAGTAAAGCTAAGAAGTACAGGACTTGCTGAAGTGTTCAGGGTAGAGAAATCCACTAGAAAAAGGAGACCTCCCCACCCAATGGATACAACCACGTTCTTAGCACTTTCTGCTTCTATAGGAATATCTGTCGACAGAGCTATGAAAATTGCAGAGGATCTTTACCGCTTGGGATACATAAGTTACCCAAGAACGGATAATACCGTTTATCCTGAAAGCTTAGATCTCATTGGAATAGCAAAACGCGTTTGTAAAGGACCATATGCACAATATCTTCAACTGATACTTTCTCAAGAAACGATCACACCCACTAGAGGCCCAAAGGAGACCAAGGATCATCCCCCAATACACCCAGTAGAGTACCTACCTATAGGAAAGCTATCAAAAGAACATGAGGCAATATATGACCTTATAACTAGGTACTTCCTAGCCACACTTTCTCCACCGTCCGTTTGGGAGCACGCGATCGTTCACATGAAGATAGGAAGTGAGGAGTATTTGCTAAAGGGAAGAAGGCTAGTTGATCCAGGATGGGAAAGGATCCTTAAACTAATTGAGGAGGAATCTGAGGAAGATGAGGAAATGCTGAAGTTCGACATAGTAAAGGGACAGAAATTCAAAGTACATTCCATAAAGGTCGTTGAGAAAAAGACAAGGCCTCCCAAAAGGTACACACAAGCATCCCTCGTAAAGGAGATGGAGAGACTTGGCTTAGGAACAAAATCCACAAGACATGAAATCATAAGAAAACTCTTCTCAAGGAGATACGTAGAGGGAAAATACATAAGGCCAACAAATTTAGGAAGAACGGTAATAGAACTCGTGGAGAAGTTTGTCCCGATAATAAGCTCCTCAGAACTTACTAGAAAAATAGAAAAAGAAATGGATGAAATAGAAGCTGGAAAAAAGTGTAAAGAAGAAGTAATAAACAATGCAAGGAGGATCCTGAAGGAGATATTTGAAGACCTTATGAAGAATGTAGCACTTGTTGGGAACAGCATAAGAGAATCCAAGAAAAAAGACCTAGAAAGCAGCAAGAAAGTAGGAATATGTCCAAAGTGTGGGGCTCCATTAATAATAGCTAAATCAAGGAGGGGAAAGAGATTCATTATGTGTATAAACTATCCTAAATGTAATGTTACGTATCCACTTCCACAAAAGGGTAGAATATACATCCTCAAAGAGACATGTGCTGGTGGTAAGATTCACAAGATAAAAGTCGTCTGGAGAGAGAAGGGAGTTAAAAAAGAATGGATCTTATGTCCGTCCGATTACAAGGAAAAATCTGAATAAAAACTCTGCTCCCTATTATGCCCGTCTTATCCCTTTTTCTTAAGGATTTCGAGGATCTCATCTACCATTCTTTTAGCCTTCTCCTCACGCGTGAACTCTACAAAGATCCTTATTATTGGCTCTGTCCCTGATGGCCTAACAAGGATCCATCCATCATCGAACACGGCCTTTATTCCATCTATTGTTATGTA
The DNA here is from genome assembly GCA_021162855.1 of Methanobacteriota archaeon. Lineage (GTDB taxonomy): Archaea > Thermoplasmatota > B47-G6 > B47-G6 > B47-G6 > B47-G6. Next base: position 3,712 of record JAGGXY010000093.1, on the reverse strand, counting down.
CTCCTTTGCCTCAAGACCTTTAAGAAACTCCTCTGCCCTCTTCATCATGGCCTCCTTGTCTTTAGCGTGCACCTTTGTCTTTATTATATAATACTTCGGAAGTTCGTCAAATATCTCAGAGAGCTTCTTTCCAGTCTTTGATAACATCTCCATAACAAGGGCTATTGCCATAGCACCATCACGACAGTACTGATGTGGTGGGTAGATGATACCACCGTTTTCCTCTCCACCTATCGCTACTTTATCCCCGAGTTCTATCATCTTTCTAGCAACTACGGGAGAACCCACTTTAGTATATACTATCTCACCACCTGCGGACTTAACAGCATCCTCGACAACCCTACCAGAGCTCACAGGAGTTACAACGATTTTCCTTCCAGTATTCTCTATTGTATACTTAGCCAACATCGCAAGCAGGTATTCTCCTCCTATGAATCTTCCCTTTTCATCGAAGAATATTGCTCTATCGGCATCACCGTCATGGGCTACCGCAAAGTCGGCACCTAACTCCTTTACAATGTCAGAAAGGTACGCTATGTTCTCATATGTTGGTTCTGGCATTCTTGCTGGAAATCTTCCATCTGGCTGAGCATTAAGTGTTATAACGTTTGCATTAAGCCTAGTAAGGAGTTCAGGAGTTGTCTTATATGCAGCACCATTTCCAACATCTGCAATAACGTGGAATTCCCGCTCCTTTATGGCATCAACATCAACAACAGAAAGCACTCCCTTAACGTACTCCTGTGAGGCTCCTGGATAATGAAGAACTGATCCCATTTTCTCCCATTCTACAAGCTTGAATCTTCTATTGAAGTATATTTCCTCTACTTTTTCCTCAACTTCCCTTGGAGCTTCTGTACCATCAGTCCATATGAGCTTTATGCCGTTGTACTCTGGCGGATTATGGGATGCTGTTATCATCACTCCAGCGAACACTTCATCGTGCTTTTTCACGAAGTACTGCAACCCTGGTGTTGGGATCACACCTATGTCCAAGACTTTATGCCCTGTTGCCATAAGTCCACTAATCACAGCACTTTTTATTGCATCTCCGCTTATTCTCGTGTCGTTTCCAACGACTACAAGCTTTTCTTCACCTAAAAACGTTCCAATAGCAAGGGCAACATCAAGAGCTAAGTGAGGTGTGAGCTCTTTATTTGCAACTCCTCTAACGCCGTTAGTCCCAAAAAGCCTGCCCATCAATTTCGCCTCCTGATCCTCACACCTGAAACATCAACTTTCCCTTCCAACCTTGTCCAGCCTTCTATTACAGAATTTATTATAACAGATCCTGGAGGAACCTCTACCTCAGGCCCTAAAACTGAATTCTTTATAACACTTCCCTCTCCAATTTTACACCCATGCATAATGATTGAGTTTTCTATTACACATCCCCTTTCTACTATGACATTTCTCTCCACAGATGATTTTATTAGAGTGCCCTTCACCTTAGCTTCAGGCCCTATATAGTTATCCAAACCTTTTGCTTCCAGAAGCATGTCCTTAGCCTTTAGTAGCCTTCCAGGAGTTCCACAGTCGATCCAATAGCCCTCGAATGGGTATGCATATAACCCATACTTTATAACATTTGGAAACACTTCCTTTTCTATTGACACCTCCCTACCAGGCTCTATATGATCAAAAATGTCTCTTGAAAGCGCATATGTTCCTGCATTTATATATGCAGGTCCAACGTACTCTTTTGGCTTCTCTACGAACTCCAAGATCCTCATGTTGTCATCGAACTTCACAAGTCCATACTGTGATGCATCATCCACCTTGTAGACTGATATTACCCCAATAGCAGCCTTCTCTCTCCTTTTATTTAATAGATCAATTGGATTTAAGGAACTTATTATGTCCCCATTAAACACAAGGAAGTCATCGCTGTGTACGTATTTTTCCACATTCTTAATAGCTCCCCCCGTGCCCAAAGGCTTATCTTCTTCAACTATTATATATTCCCTCCCATCGTTCCTCGAGTTCACGTACTCTTGAATGTTTTCCTTAAGGTAGTGAACAGCAAGGATTACTCTTGTGACTTCCTTCGGTAAACTGTCCAATAGATGCCCCAGTATCGGTTTTCCAACGACCTCTACAAGAAGCTTATGTAGCGAATATGTTATTGGCCTAAGCCTTGTACCGAATCCACCAGCTAACACAATTGCCTCGCTCATTAGTCTTCACCCCCTTCTAGAACTTCCTCTGCACCAATGATTCTTCTGAATGCGTCCAGACTCTCTTCACTACCTTTTACAATGAGAATATCGTTTTCTCTTATAACAAAATTATTACTTGGTTTATATATCCAATGATCTCCTGTTTTCACGGCTATGATCTCAACACCTTTCCCATAATTTTCTACTATCTGTCCTATGGTCTTGTTCACAGCTAAAGATCCTATTGGAATATATAGAACTGTTATGGATGTCTCAGATTCTTCAATGATCTTTTTTATGATAGGATGCGGCCTAAATCCATGTACTATGTTTTTAGCAAGAACATATGCTGAATCAGCTATTTCCTCGAGACTTCTGGCGATGGTTAAATATGCGTACGCTTCATCCCTTGATATTTCTCCGTTTTTGTAGCCTTCGAGTATTAAATAAAATATCTCAACGAGACTCTCGTCAATTGAATCCTCCAGATTTATAATCTCAGATATTATTTCCTCACCCTTATATATCAGTGCAGAGTATGCTAAATCCAAGATAAGCCTTGTCCTTACCATCATGGACTTAAGCACATCACTTAATCTTTTCATCATTGCTCACCTGTGAACTACTGCACATTTCTCTAAGTAGATTAAGTCCTCCTTTGTACCCTCTCACAACTATTATATCATCACCTCTTAGCACTTCATCGCCTTCTGGACCAAATATCCATGTGTCCCCTCTTCTTATGGCTATTATTCTAAGTCCAGTCTTCGTTTCTATCAAGGACTCGTCTAACCTCTTGCCATCAACGTATGACCCCTTCTCCACTCTAAGCACAGTTACTATACCTTCAAACTCCGATACGATCTCTGGAATTTCTCCAAGACGTGATATTCCCTCGAGGACTATGTTAGCTATATCAGCCGCTGAGTTTGATATTGATCGAATCATCTCAGCCACGCTGAGAAATGGTACCATGTCTCTGGCATCCTCTATGGATCTTGTGGACACTATAACTTTTATGCTAAGTTCTTCAAGTAGTCTTTCGACAATAGGCTCTAATTTTAGTACTTCCTCTGCGATTTCCTTGTTCCTCAACGTTATCGACGAAAGGCTCAGATCTAACATTAACTCCGAAACATCCTTTAGAAGTGCTATTATGTCCCTCACACTCATGTTAAGGGGTTTCTCTCCCATAAATGGGGAGATTACAGTACTCAATCCCTTCTGCACCTCCTATAACTAAAAGGAAATACCATCATTATTTCAGCTAGTTTCTGCCTTAGAAAAATCAACGCTGCGGCCTTTAATTTCATTTATTATAATGAAGGATCTTTGGAAATATTACGTTATCGTTTGATCTTAACAGGACCCCCTAATATTACAGCCTCTCCGACTCTCCGAATATTTTTTATATTAGCTAGTAACTATTCATTTATCATTAATAAACATGCTACTAGGGTGATAATAGTATGTCACATAATGTCAAAACCCCTATTATCGTTCTCAACTTTAAAGTATACCCTCAAGTGCTAGATGCAAAAAAAGCCTTAAGT
>JAGGXY010000067.1:0-17188 GCA_021162855.1 Methanobacteriota archaeon | reverse complement strand
ACTCTAAACTAAGTTTTTTAACCCTTGTTTTTAATAAAATAAGAAGAATTTAGCGGGCCTGGACAGACCCGGAGTGGGCCTAGAGCTGTAGGGCCAAACCCGTGTCGCATTCTCAGCCCCGCGCCCCTCCGAGCACCGACGGTCCGTGGTAGGGTTGCTCCCTCCCGGGCCTAGCCCATTTCCCTCGGCAAAGCCCGTATCCATGGGCCTACACCCATGAACCGGGCACCCCCGATCCCGGAGGACGAGGCATCATCGTTCGCAAGTGTGGGCCAAGTGCTTGGGGGCAGGGCCGCCCCCAAGCTTTCGGCCCCGGCTTAGCGGTTTTGCCGGTTACAGGGGACCGCTACCCCCCCGGCCTAGTCCGAGCCTCTCGCCTCTTATCAAAGAGGACTCGTTATATAGAGTACTAACATGGCTATACCCACTATAGCTGAGAACACAGCAACTGCCTTTGGATCAACCTGAATATCAGACTCTTCCTCTTCGCTAAATCTAAGCAAACCAGCTGCAGAAAATATTGCAGGACGTGTTTCCTTTTTTCTTGAACCCTTTGCCATATGCTAACACCTCATCTGACCGACATCCATTAACGTAAGAGCATTCTTCAACTTCATATGTATGTTGTTTTACATTTGTGTTAAATAATAATTCAAGGAGTAATATTTAGAAGTTATCGTCTTGTGATAACTCAAGTTTGTTTTATTATAAAGCTCTTATTTCTGCTCTCTCCTCAAGGTGGTTTAAATAACCGTCTTGAGGAGTTCTCCTGTTTCGTCCTCTTTTATTGGGGGGTGTTCGGGGGATGGGACTCCCACATCCTGGCTTGAATAGATTAAGTGTTGCTACGAGATCCCTATCAAGTGTTATTCCACATTTCTCGCGTTTTAACAATCTCTGCCCTTTCGGGTTTAGTCTAGACCCACACCTCGGGCAGAAGCGTATTACTTAATGTTCTTTATTGTACTTAAATGCTACATAAATCGAAAACTGCATCAAACCCTTCGCGTATCCCCGCCTTAAAAGGCGAGGTTCTACAAGCAACAATTTTATAAAGCTCGCTCTGATTTATTAATCTCAGTAGTAAGGAAGTCAGCCAAGTCCCCGAAGGGAATTATAGCCCGTGTCTCCCTCAATGAGGAGAGATGAATCCATCTATATATGCCCAATGAAGGGAGCATGCACAAATCTCCTCGCAAAGAATCCTCGCACTTCAGTGCGGGGAGGAGGTCAAATAAATTATGAATATGAAAGCCCCTGCCTCTAGTTGGCGGGGTGGCAGAGGGGCTATGCGACGGGCTGCAGACCCGTTGAGCCGGGTTCGAGTCCCGGCCCCGCCTCCATAAATCAATTCCGTGTTTAATTTTACGTAACTATTTCTTTTATGCTGTCAAGTTCTACAGCTCTTTTTATCTCTAGGGCTATTCTCTTTCCTGTACTCATTGGTTGACGCCATAGTGCATTTCCATATGGATGTCCCATAGACATGTGAATGTTAGTACCTCCGCCGATCCTCACAGCAACATCAAAGACATAAAAATTCAAATCTTTATCAACAACCATTTGTAGCGTGAAGGGACCAATAACCCCTGGAGGGTACTCCTTTTTAGTCACTTCAATGAACTTCTCAGCGATGTCAAACACCTTATCAAGAAGAGACTCCCTTAAAGTCGCAGTAGAGTGACCACACACTATATATTCAGGGATCCTCTGATGCTGAGGGAGTCTTAACTGCTCCTCTGCAGGGAGTCTAACGAGTCCATCAAGGTCTGTCTCAAATCTCCAATCAACTCCAAGAAGCTCTATTTCATTGTCTATTGGACTATAGAACATGTCTGCATTAAACACTGGTCCAATAATGTATCTTTCGATCCTGGCTCTCTTGAGGTCATCTTCTGTTATTATTCCAAGCTCTATAAGCTCCTTTGACTTTTCAATGAACTCATCATGACTTGTAACTGTAAAGAAACCTCTCTCAAGTCTTTTCTTCGCGTGGGGCATTTTGACTATTGTTAGGAACTTTATCTCCTTAGGATCTACTTCATCTGGGTACGGTATCCCTGCTTTTTTCAGTAGCTTGTAGTAGTTTTCCTTCAAGCTTCTTTCTTCGATCTTCAAGAGAAACCTATTCCCAAAAATTGGAACCCTAAACCTATTTTCAATTTCCTCTATCCCAACGTAGACAACGAAACTCCTGTTTGGGATAAATATGGCATTTTCCTCCAATAGTTTCTCCTGAATCTCAAGAACATCCTTGAACTTGCTTAGTACGTATGTCTTATCAATGATACCCTTTTCAAGGCCATCGCACGTTTTTCTTTTTAAAAAATACTTTTCATATGTCTTTTCTCTTCCACGTTGGCATATCACTATTGTTCTCAGGCCAAGATCCTTAGCACCATCACAAATATCCAAGGCCGAGTGGCTACCTATTGTAGCTATCGAGATATTCTTCTTGTTATAGTTCTTCACTATCTCATGTATTTTTTCAATTTTTATCAAGGAGCTCCCCCTCCAAAGATTTAAATATGCTCTCTAATTTTCGCCATTTTTTCAACTTTCTTTCTTATTGTTTCTAACTTCCCAATATCCTTACGCCACCTAAAGCCCTCTCCTTCTATTCCATATATTATAGCATTTTCAACAGAATTCTCAGCTTTTGCAACATCAGGATGTGTGGCATATATAGCAATAGCTCTTGAACCTAACATCTCAAGCTTGGAGTTCTTCTCAATGACAGATGCATATACTATATCCGCTTTGAAGTTCCTAATGATGTCCTCGTAAACCTGAATCCATCCCGAAGTTTTCTCCAGTGGGTAGCCATTGGGAACAATATACTTGACTACACTAGCCTCGTTTTTAAAGACGACACTACCCAATGTCTTGTCTACTATCTGTTCGAAGATCCTACTTAAGTCGTCATAAAGCAGTGGAACAACGTTTATTGCCTCTGGATCACCGAACCTAGAGTTAAACTCTATGAGTTTTGGTCCTGTAGCATCTACCATGAACTGTCCATAGATTATTCCCTTATACTCGATTCCTTCCTTTCTTAAAGCCTTTATAATTCCTTTTATACATTTCTTTGCGATTTCTATGTCACGTTCCGTAAGGAACGGAAGCTTGTGATCTGGCATTGAATACGATCCCATTCCTCCGGTCTCAGGACCCGTATCACCTTCAAATGCATGTGGATGGTCTTGAACTAGGGGCATAAATGCTATGTGTCTTCCATCTACAAATGCCTGAAGTGTAAACTCTTCGCCATCTGTTCTTTCCTCGATTAATACTTTCTTCAGACCTCCGATGTTTTTCTCAAAGATCTCATCTACGTACTTCTTTGCCTCCTCATTATCTTTGAGTGTTATCCCAACAACTCTAACGCCCTTTCCTCCAGTAAGACCTGCAGGCTTCACAACAACAGGCTTTCCGTATTCGTCAATGAACCTCTTGGCATCTTTAGGATTATCAAAAGTCCTTGAGAGTTTTGATCCTGGGATATGATACCTGCTCATGAGCTCCCTTGCAAAGGACTTATCCCATTCTATCCTTGCAGCATCTTTTCTTGGACCTACTGTAGGGAACCCCTCTTCTTCTAACTTATCGACCACACCTGCCGCTAGCGGGTTCTCTGGCCCTATGACAACAATGTCTGGATTCGTTCTCTTCGCATATTCTATTATCTTTTCTATATCACTCGCTTTTCCAATTATGTAATCCTTAGAGAGTCGCTTCATACCTGGATTCTCATGGAACATATACGTATAGACCTCAGAGTCCTCAGACAATGCTTTTACAATGATGTACTCCCTACCACCACTTCCTATCACGAGGAACCTTAATTTCTCCATGTTTAGTCACCTCTATGGGATAGATCCCAGTAAAACATCCACTACACACTTCCTCTTTGCCAAGAGCCTTCTTAAGGCCCTCTATTGAAAGGTAATAGAGAGAAGTCGCCCCTATTATTTCCTTTATCTCATCAATGGATCTCCTGTATGCCAAGAGTTCCTCATGTGTTGGGAAATCTATTCCAAAATAGCACGGATTCCTTATAGGAGGAGATGCTATCCTCACATGAACTTCCTCCGCTCCTGCATCGAACAACATCTTCACGATTTCCCTCATAGTATTTCCTCTAACAAGGCTATCGTCAACAAGATATATTCTCTTGCCACTTATGACATCCTCGATCGGAGAGAGCTTAAGCCTGACACTTATCCTCCTGAGAGTGCTATCTGGGAGTATAAAGGTACGTCCAAGGTAACGGTTCTTTATCAGACCCTCTTCTATCTTCAACTTCAAGCGCGTACCAAACCCTTTGGCCGCCGCTCTGCCAGAGTCTGGAACTGGTATAACAAGTTCTGCAAGGGGTTTTCCAAAACGTTTCAGTTCCTCTTCAGCAAGTATTTCTCCCATTCTTATCCTTGCTCTATACACATTAACGTTAGATATTACAGAATCAGGCCTTGCAAAATACACATACTCAAAAACGCATATTCTTTCGGATTCCTTATTTCCTTCTGAAAGTATCTTAACTTTTCTATTGCTGTTTATAAGTATTGCTTCCTTAGGAAAAAGCTCTCTATAAAACTGATTCTTTCCCATTATAGCACTAAAAGCACAAGATTCTGAAGATAATGCTATCTCGTTCTCTTTTGAGAGTGCAATTGAAAGAGGTCTTATTCCGTACGGATCTTTCGCTGCTAAAATATCTCCACCTTGTATTAAAGCAACAAAAGCATATGCTGCTTTAAATCTCTCAAAGAGCATGTTAATGGCTTCCTTCATGCCATATTCCCATATAGTATACGCCAAGTATCCAGCTAATACTCCACTGTCTAAGTCTAAAACTGTCTTTACACCTTTCGATTGAAGCTCACTCCTGTAGGAATAAGCATTAGGTATCGTTCCGTTATGTGCTAAATATAGGCTCAGATCTCTATACTTCGCATGCACTGGTTGTATGAATATCCTACTGCTCCCTCCATACGTGGAGTATCTCACGTGCCCTATCGCAGACTTAGCTCCATTGCCTTCCCTTCCTATATACCTAAGAAGATTCTGGACCAGACCATGGTTTTTATATTTTATGAATCTATCATCCCTCCATGCTACTATTCCCGCGGACTCCTGACCCCGATGCTGAAGGGCCATCAGTGAAAGATACACCATATAGATTGCATTATCTCCTATATACGCTGCTATACCACATTTCTCACCAATATCATTGTAAGCTGTTCTATTTTTAATGCGCACTTGTGAGTGAGGTTTAGGTATTCGCATATTTAATCACCATATTTAAGACGCAAGCCTTGTAGAGCTTCCCTGGACGAGATGAGGGCAATGACTTACACTTCAATGAACTCAGAGGAATATTGAGCTTTAATGACTTCTGAGCCACCCATAAGAGCTTATATAAACTGATCTTTCCCCATAAGTGATACACCTCTAGCATACGTTTCCTTAAGCCTCTTTATGGGTACATCTACACTGAAGTTATTAACTTCAAAGTAGAATGAACTCGTGTTTGTAGTCCTTCCTATGACCCTCCCTTTAGTAATTCTCAAAACATCCTCGATGTGCTCTTGGGGCACTTCCAGTACATATCTAGCATGTGACTCAGAAAATGCGAAGACATCTCCTCTTAGATCGGACTTTACACGAGCCTCAATACCTCTATTTCCAAATATTACCATCTCCGCAAGGGCAATAATTAACCCTCCATCTGAGATATCATGAACTGACAGCACAAGACCTTTTGTTATTGCTTTTATGACACGTTTTCCATTCAATTTTTCCTCTTTATATCTGACCTTTGGCACTTCTCCCTGCCCATGAAGACCAAGAACCTTCAAATATTCGCTTCCGCCAAGCTCTTCATAGGTCTCTCCTACAAGTATAAGGCAACTATTACCGCTCTTAAGTGAGGGCGTGATTACGTGATCCATATGAACTCTACCCAACATACACACGACCAATGTGGGCCATATAGCTCCTTTAGAGGACTCGTTGTAGAAGCTTACGTTCCCCCCCACGATAGGTAGAGAAAGAGCTCTTGCAGCATTTCCAAGCCCTCTGATAGTCTCATGAAAAGCCCAGTATGAGCTCACGTTGTTTGGGTCTCCGGCATTTATGTTATCAACTATTGCCAACGGTTCTCCTCCAACAGATATGACATTTCTATATGCTTCTGCTACAGCCCCTTTAGCACCTTCGTAAGGATCTATTGAAGCATAATCAGCACAGCTATCTAAAGTGAGTGCTACCCCAATGTCCTCCGAGATCTTTAGAACGGCGGCATCAGCACCAGGCTTGATGACAGTCCTTGTCTGAACTTCGAAGTCATATTGTTCATATATCCACTCCTTAGAGGACACATTTGGGCTACCCAAAACCTTTATGAGGGCCTCTTCCAGCGGAGGTGGTGTGAACTCCACGGTGTACTTGTCTGGGCTAGTTTTCCTAGGCTTTATAGGATGCCTCTGTATAGGCACATCCGTTAATATTTCTACTGGTAGGTTTGCTATCTCTTTTCCTTTGTATTTAACTATTATCCTTCTTTCTGGAATGCTCTTCCCTATGATTGCCCATTGAAGGTCGTACTTTTCAAGTATTGAAAGGACATCTCTCAGATGTTCCCTGTCAGTCGCAAGTAACATCCTCTCTTGGGACTCAGATATAAGTATCTCATAAGGGCTCATATTCTCCTCTCTCAATGGAACCTTGTCTAGATCTATGATTGCTCCTATGCCGCCTTTTCCAACCATTTCAGATACTGCACATGTTATCCCACCACCGCCGAGGTCCTTTAGAGCATATGCTAGATCTCTGTTGAACATTTCCATCGAAGCCTCTATCAGCAGTTTCTCTGTAAGTGGGTCCCCTATTTGAACAGCACTTCTGTCCTCCTCTATGGATTCATCATCAAGTGTTTCAGAGGCAAAACTCACACCATGTATTCCATCCCTACCAGTCCTATTTCCGTAGAGAACGAGAACAGCACCGACCTTCGATAGTACACTTGGAACTATTTTTTTAACAACCCCAACACATGCAACATTAACCAGAGGATTATCGTTATAGCACGAGGAGAACTTCGTCTCTCCACCTACCGTGGGAACACCAATCCTATTCCCATAATCTGATATACCTTTGACAACACCTAAAATATGAAACCATGTTCGCCTTTTCTCAGGATCCCCAAAGTGAAGCGAATCCAAGAGGGCTATGGGCTGGGCACCCATGCTTAAAATATCCCTAACTATACCTCCAATACCAGTGGAAGCACCACCATATGGATCAACAGCTGATGGATGATTATGACTTTCAATCTTAAAGGCGACGTATAAGTTCTTAGCAAGCTCTATGACACCCGCATCCTGACCAGGACCTACAATGACGTGTCTTCCACTTGACCTAAGGTACTTCTTTATGAAAGCTCGTGATGACTTGTATGATATGTGCTCACTCCACATAACATCTATCATTGCCCATTCAACATCATTTGGCTCTCTTCCTAGCCTCTTTATTATGATTTTTTTCTCTTGTTCATTAATATTCCTAACTGCGTATTGGATCATTTAATGATCACCTTTTTAAATAGTCTATGAGAGACTTGAACATCCTAAGGCCATCATTCCCACCAAGAATCCTCTCCGAAGCCCTTTCAGGATGAGGCATAAGCCCCATTATGTTTCCTTCTCTGTTAACTATTCCAGCAATGTTCTTGTAAGAGCCATTTGGATTTGATTCATCGTTCACGTTTCCCTTACGATCTGAATATTGAAGAACTATCAGGTCATCAGAGAATCCTTCTCCGGGAACATATCTTCCCTCCATGTGTGCTATTGGCATTTTTATGATTTCCCCTTCCGCGTAAAGTTGTGTAAACGGCGTATCAATACGGAGGACCTTAAGATGAACCCATCTGCAGATAAACCTTGCATTCTTGTTAACTGCAAGGGCTCCTGGAAGAATTCCAGACTCGACGAGAATCTGAAAACCATTACATATTCCTAAAATGGGCATTCCATTGGCTCCTAGTTCCTTTATGATTTCAGTCATCTTTGTCCTAGCTGCTATGGCTCCTGCACGTATGTAATCTGCATATGAAAAACCACCAGGAATCACAACAGCATCTACTTTCTTTATTTCTTCATAATCTTTATACCAGATTCTCTTAGGAATTGCTCCTGCTAATTTAACGGCTTTATAAACGTCAAAATCACAGTTCGTTCCTGGATATACAGGGATGCCGATGACTATTGCCATCTTAGAGCTCCTCCAACTCATAATAATAGTTATTGACTACAGGATTTGCCAAGAGTTGTTTACACATTTTTTCAACAACATTTTTAGGATCTTCATCGCAATTGAACTCGATAACATACATTTTCCCAGATCTGACGTTCAGGGCATCAAAGCCTAATGAGTTCAAGGCCTTCTTTACGGTCTCTCCTTCCGCGTCAAGGATCCCATTCTTTAGGGTGATGTATATTTTAGCCCTATATTTCGACATTCCTTATCCTCTCCAGTGCCTTAAGATATGCATCTTTAACGTCTCCTAGATCGAACCTGAACACATCCTTATCAAGAGACTTCAGAGTCTTTTTATCCCAAAACCTACACGTGTCGGGACTTATCTCATCTCCTAAAACAATAGTTCCTTCTATGTCATATCCAAATTCCAGCTTAAAGTCCGCAAGTATTATACCTACATTATCAAGGACTTCCGTTAAGACTTCATTTACTTTAAGCGCCTTTTTTTCAATTTCCTTTAGTATATCTTCTTTTATACCATAAAGCCTCGCATGATAGTGATTTATCAATGGATCTCCTAACTCATCATTTTTATAGTATAGCTCTACTATGGGAAATGGAAGTTTAGTTTTCTCTTTTAATTGCACTCTTTTCTTTAAACTTCCGGCAACATAATTTCTAACTACGACTTCAAGTGGTATCATGTCAAGTCTCCTAACAATAAGAGTTCTCTCATCTTTTCGCGATATAAGATGTGTTTTAATTCCATGTTTTTCAAGACAACTGAAGAGTATATAAGATATTTCTGCATTTATAGCCCCTTTACCATCAAATGACGCCTTTTTTCTGCCATTAAAAGCTGTAAGAGTGTCTTTAAACATCATTTCTGCAGTATCTCCTATTATTTTAACAATTTTTGCCTTTCCTTCATATATTATATGACTAGAGCTCATAGTATATGACCTCTCTTGTAAGCTTTGTTTTTCAATTTGATGTATAAAGATTACAAGTTAAATCATTTATTTTTAAAATTATTTGTATACAAAACACATAATTATTGTTCACAAAACAGGGCTTACAAGGACGAAGAATTGGAAAACCTAAAATAACCGCTTACGAAATCTCTTAACTTATAATCGTTTCTTTAGTTAAGGCCCCATGAAGAACGTGATCACTATGCTGGGACGATTGAGTACTAAAAAAGTTATTGTAGTAGCCCTCGTAGTATTGATAATTGTATCGTCAACGTTTTTTATAGTGGAGATCCTAAGAACCCGAACTAACATTGAGACCGGGCTAGAGCAATATTCTGAAATAACGTTTGTATATAACCCTTATAAATCTGTCATATATCAAATAGTAACTGACAGATTTTACGATGGAAATCCAGAAAACAACGAGCCATATTACAATCCCAAGAGTCTTTACAAATACCATGGAGGAGATTTCGAGGGTATTATGGCTAAACTTGACTACTTAAAAGATCTTGGAATAGGAGCCATATGGATATCTCCTCCCTTCGATAACGTAGATAAGCTTATAGGATCCGTAGCACCCTATCATGGTTACTGGCCGAAAGACTACACGAAACCAGACGAGCATTTTGGTACATGGGAGGACTTCAAAAGACTCTGTAAAGAAGCCCGTAAAAGAGGAATTGCAGTCATAATAGACGTTGTTCCAAATCATACAAATCCTTCAAGTATAGGAGAATATGGGGCCTTATACTACAACGGAAAGTACATCGCGGCATACATAGCAGACAGGTACAAATATAACCATTACGAAGGAAGCCGTGAGGGGTATTTCCATCACAACGGTGACATAGGAAGCTCAGAGTGGGATATTCCATGGAATACCAGATATAAAAACCTTTTTGGTCTCGCTGATCTAAATCAGATGAACAATACTGTGGATTGGATACTGAAAAGTTCTCTTAAGATGTGGATAATGAACGGCTCTTTAGGAGTACGCATTGATGCAGCAAAACATATGGATCCTATGTGGCTGAGAAGCTACTATTCTGAAGCCCTAAAGGTTGCTCCTATCTTCGGATACGCTGAGTGGTATATCACATCAGTCCGAGGTTCACTTTTATACTGGGACGCAGTGAGGCTCCAAAGGACTGGAGGAATAGCTATTTTGAACATACCCCTAAGGAGTGTGATCGTTGAGGTTTTTGCTCATAACAAGCCCTTCAGTATGCTAGATCACGAGCTTATTACAGAATTAAATGACTTATCCTATGACTATCTGCTTGTCAATTTCCTTGATAACCATGACCTTCCAAGATACCTTAAAGAAGGGGGGAACATAACTACAATGCATATGGCAATGACCTTCGTTATGACGATTCCTGGAGTCCCAATAGTGTACTATGGAGACGAGATATATTTAAAGTATAAGGGTCCCGGACAGGGAGACCCGTATAATAGGTTACAGATGGTATTCACTGAAGAGAACAACAAGACAATAATGGCAAGGTTGATAAGAGCCCTTTCTTCATTGAGAAAAACCTCTGATGCCTTAGCATATGGAAGCTTTAAGAGCCTTTATGTGGATAACGACGTATACGTGTATGGAAGGGATCTTCCTTGGGAAACTATCATAGTAGCATTCTCTAGAACTCCCACGAAGTTACAGATGGATCTTAATACAGCAGGTTTAAGTATTCCCGATGGAACATATTATGACTACTTAGAAGGCCTACTCGGTGGCTCTAAGATGATCGTATCTAACGGAACCTTAATGGCAGATTTAAGACCATATACAGTGTCAATATGGTATATTCAAAAAGGAGAGAGACCTTCATCACCATATATCGGCGCTACGATGCCTAGCATGGTGATCCCTGGAACCAAAATGATTATATTTGGAAAATACCTCGAGAACTCAAGCGTCATAGTAGTAAGCGATATAGGAAAATACCAGGCAAGAATTCTTATAAAAACTGACGAGTACATCGTTATAGAAGTTCCTAAGGAACTTAATTCAGAAGAGCAGTTTGTGGATATAATTGTCGAGGATAGTAAAGGATCACATCATATAACACTGCCCTTTAGACATCCGGATGCAAGACCAATAGTTCTAAGAATAAAGGATATTCCAAAGGAACTTCTTTCGGGATTTAATTATATATTCGTTAATACAAGCTTAGGAGAACTTAGAGAACCAATTCCTGCAATGATAGCTGACGATGGGACTGTATTTGCCATATTAGACGTAAGACCTGCATCGAATGTAAGAATAAATATATATGTAGGATTTTATTCCGGAACCAATCTTAAATACGTAGGGAGTACATATATATCAACAACGGAAAAGTACGTGTCGATATCTTTAACTTCTTCCTGTCTTCAAGGATAGAGTATTTTTCGAGAGGTTATTGTTTGCGTGTTATATGTAGGCCTCCTCTCACGCTTTATCTGTGATCAGCGCGTCATGAGAGGGGTTCCCCCTACAGGGAAGTTAGTGTAATTTTATAGAATTTCATCCCAATTCTTTGTTTTTCTACTGCTATGATCCCGTAGGGATTGGTCTTCATCAGCCCGTCATCGGGAAATTTTTCCTCAAAACCTCCAACCCTTTCGGGGGAACCCCCTAACGCCCCACATCCCGAGGGTTTAAGACTGCGATAAAATCCCTATCCTCAATCAAACCGCATTTTGGACACTTCATTAAACGCCCCTCTTGGGGTATTAGCCGACCCCCGCATACGGGGCAGTTCTAACAACCCTAATTTTTCCTTGTTTGTCCCAATTCTGAAGCGTTTTTACGGTAACCCCAAGGATTTTCGAGGCTTCTTTTAGAGTATAATGCCTCTCTATATCATCCCCGACATAGAGCACGCACTCATCCCTTATACATTTTCCATTATTTTCTATGAAATTATACAAAAAGAAGAACGGTTAGAAACGGCGACGTTGGCTAGGACTATTCGTTAAATAGATACAATAATATTTGTAACCATGGAAACATTTAAATAAGGGAGGGATAGAATACTAGATGAACCGCCTCCATGACGGCGAAGTAGCCATCAGAGGCAGGATAATACCAACCCCACGTGAGGCGGGCCCCGTGGTCTCGGCCAATGTCGCCCCCATGACAAAGTCGATTCAAGCCTCGCCCTTTAGGGCGGAGTAACGTTTAAAAATATCGAACACTCCATTGTATCCTTAATACCCCCATAGGAGAGTCCGCAAGGGGATAGGAGTAACGGGAGTAAGACCACTCCCCCAAAGCTTACTCCTCGCTCTTTCAGGGCGGGGAGGAGGTCAGTACTGACTATTCTTTTCTTCATTTTCTTTTTCTTTACTCACTTTATAAAAACTGCATCTAGAAGGTAGAAATTTTTTACTAAGCGTTCATATGACACATAAGAGCATGCTAATGATGACCCTTTGGTACGAATATATCATGGGAAGAAAATAGGGATATCATAAACTCAAATAAAATTGTTTCAAAAGGATCTAAAACAGTACTTATAGTAAACGTACTCCTGCAATCCTTTCACAACAGATCTTTAGAGGGGTGAAACAGCTTGAGCTTGAGGATCGAGGATCATCCATTACTTGACTTCTCTGATAAGAGAAAAAAACGTGTCAGATTCTACTTTGATGGTAGAGAATTCGAGGGTTATGAAGGAGAGCCAATAGCTGTTGCCCTATATGCAAATGGTGTCAAGAAACTCTCAGAATCTCCCGTTAGACATAGAAGCAGGGGACTTTTCTGTGCTATAGGAAAGTGTGCATCTTGTAGGGTTGTTGTCAATGGTATACCAAACGTCAGAGCTTGTCAAGAACCAGTCGTAGAAGGCATGAGGATAAGATCCTCACATGGTCTAGAAACGCTTAAGATAACAGAAGAATCACCTCCGAAGATAAAGCCGCCGGAGGAGATAGAAACAGAGATTTTAATCATCGGTGCAGGTCCTGCAGGGGCTATAGCGGCAATAAAGGCAGCAGACATGGGAGCTAGAGTTTTATTAGTTGATTATGCATCAAAGATTGGAGGACAGTTGATAAAACAAACACACAAATTCTTCGGATGGAGAAAATACTACGCAGGCTATAGAGGAATAAAGATCGCTGAGATCTTAGAAGAAGAGATCAAAAAACGTCCTAAAATTGAAGTATGGCTTAATTCCCCAGTAGTAGGATATTACGAAGGAAATATCTTTGCAGTACTTAAAGACAAAAAGAGAATAGTTTATGTCAAGCCAAAGAGAGCTATAATAGCTCCAGGAGCTGTTGAAAGATTTGCTGTATTTGAGAACAACGATCTTCCTGGAATCATGGGTGCTGGAGGTGCCCAGACCCTCATGAACGTATGGGGCGTGAGGCCTGGAAAGAGAGTTCTTGTAGTAGGATCTGGAAACGTAGGTCTTATAGTCTCATATCAGATGGCACAAGCAGGGATAAAGGTAGAAGCTATTGTCGAGGCGTTGCCATACATAGGCGGATACTTTGTTCATGCTGCCAAAGTGAGGCGTCTTGGAATACCGATACTCACGAGACACACGATAATTCGTGCTGAAGGTTCTGAGAAAGTAGAAAAAGCAATTGTAGCTGAGATAGACGAAAAATGGAGACCCATACCAGGAACGGAGAAGGAATTTCTTGTAGATGCTGTCATTGTTGCTGTTGGAATGTATCCTGACACAACACTTACGAGGATGATAGGTATAGAACATAAGTTCATCAAAGAACTTGGTGGGTTTGTTCCTCTAAGAACACACTCTCTGGAAACAACCAAAAAAGGAATATACATTGCAGGAGACGTCAGTTGTATAGAAGAAGCCTCTACAGCACTCATGGAAGGCATAATAGCAGGAGTTAATGCAGCAAAGAGTCTTGGATATACCAATCCTAGATTAGAGAAAGAAGCTCAGGATGTACTAAAGGATCTTGATGAATTTAGATCTGGACCTAGGTATCTGCATATAAAGAAGGCTCTAGAAAAGGTTCTTATTAGCAGTTTTCGTTTTAGGTAATTTTAAATGTTTTTGTGTGTATAAGGTAATCTTAGGACAAATGAGTGCGATCACATTGGAAAAATTGTAGAAACTCTTGAACCATAAAAGTTATTTAGCCTCCCCCGAGATGCGAGCCTAGACCAAACCCAAAGGGCAAGGACTACCTAACTCAGGAAATAACAAGCCCAACCCCCCCAATAAAGCAATCCTAATAAAAGAGGGTGGAACAAGAGAACCGTTCCATTCCCTGCTTAACACTCACAAAATTTATAAGACTGGATAAAGCAGAGAATGGTTCTCATATAGGGGGATTGTCATGCGATGGAAGGAAACGGGATTCATAACTCTCGATGATATAAAAGATGTTATTCCACCAGAAGAATACCTTAAAAAGCACCCAATACCAATAATAGAATGCGTTGAGGAGATCCCCTGTACTCCGTGCTATGAGATCTGTCCTACAAAGGCCATTCAAATGGAGAATATTAACGCTATCCCAAAGCTTGATCCCTCAAAGTGTACTGGATGCCTGCTCTGTGCACAGATATGTCCAGGACTTGCTATATTTCCAACGCACTTCCATGCTAAAGGAAAGGCAAGAGTATACATTCCGTACGAGTTCCTCCCAATTCCCAACGTAGGTGATAAAGTTCTTGTTCTCAATAGGGAAGGAAAGCCTATAGGAGAAGGAACGGTATTTTTTGTTTTACCTAGGGAGAAGTCAATAGGAGATACAGTACTGGTGGGAGTAGAGGTTCCTAGGGAAATAGCATTTGAAGCACGTCACATAAAGGTGATGAAAGAATGAGGATCGTGTGTAGATGTTATGACATAACTGAAGAAGAAATCATAGAAGCCATAAGGAAATACAAGATAACATCACTTGAGGAGCTGAAAAGGTTACTGAATGTAGGAATGGGAGAATGTCAAGGAAGAACGTGCATACCTATAATAATATCGATAATGAGCAGAGAGCTTGGAAAGAGTCCAGAGGATCTAGAGGTTCCCAAACCAAGACCTCCAGCCTTTACTGTTAGGATTGGAGACTTTGTAGGTGACAAGGATGAGTAATATTAACCTTAAAGAGAAATATGACGTGATAATCATAGGGGCGGGTTCTACAGGACTCATGACAGCTTATCAGTATCTCAAAATGGGTGGTGGAAGTATCCTTGTCCTAGAAAAGGGGTACCTTGGTTATGGATCTACTGGACGATGTGGAGGTGGCATAAGAGAACAATGGGGTTCTCCTGAGAACATTATCCTTGCAAAGAAATCAATAGACATATGGGAAAAGCTACCAGAGGAACTAGAAGATGATTTGGAGTTCCAGCAAGGCGGTTATCTTATTCTTGCATTTTCAGAGGAAGAGGCGGAAATGCTGAAACAAAATGTGAAGTTACAGCATGAGTATGGCATTAAATCTCAAATATTGAGCTCTGAAGAAGCAAAGGAGATGGTACCAATATTGAACACATCAAATATAGTTCTGGCAACGTATAACAAGAGAGATGCTAAAGCAAGTCCGTTTAGGACACTATTTGCGCTGAAAAGAAAAATAGAGGAAATGGGGGGGTACATATTAACACATACTGAAGTAACAGGGTTCAATATAGTAAACGATCGCGTTGACCGCATAATAACTACAAGGGGAACGTTTAAAGCAGATCTTATCGTTAACGCAACGGGGGCCTGGTCTAAGATCATCGGAAAGATGCTTGGAGAAAACCTACCCGTTGAACCGTACAGACATGAGATCATGGTCACAGAGCGCTTAGCACACCTCTTTGATCCTATGGTAATATCATTCAGTAAGGGGATATATTTCCAGCAGATGCCTCGCGGAGAGATTATAGGAGGCATAGGGAATCCTGAAGAAAAGCCTGGATTTTACACAGAGCCTACATCGTGGTTTCCTTACAACTTCGCTAAAACATTAATAGAGATTGCACCAGCACTTAGGCACATAAGGATGTTAAGACATTGGACAGGATATTACGAGGTCACTCCAGATGCAAAGCCAATAATAGACTTCTCGGAAAAAGTTGAAAACGTTATACACGTAACAGGGTTTAGCGGTCATGGATTCATGGTCTCTCCTATGGTCGGTAAGGTAGTCGCTGAGATGCTTTTAGGCATAACACCATCGATAGACATTAAACCATATTCTATAAAAAGATTCAAAGAAGGAAAAATAACCAGGGAAGTAGGTGTTGTAGGCTGACTATCTTTTTTACGTTATTTATTCAATCGTTTAGATGCTAATATATGAATCGTTTCTAATCCTGTAAGTATAAGTCTATCCACGTACTCTTTCCACTCTTCTTCAGAAATGCCCTTTCCAGCTTCATTGATTGCAAGAAGGATGGCACCTGACCTTAATCCCTTTATGGAGGCTACAGTAAAGAGCGTTGCTGCCTCCATTTCTACTGAGAGGACATTTCTCTTCCTCCAGAACTCCACATAGTCACCCTCTGCATAAAAAGCATCATTGCTCCATACAATTCCAACATGATATGGATACCCTAAGCGCTCTGCAGCTTCTATTGCAGCGTTCACAACCTCTATAGAAGCAACAGCAGGGTACTCTAAAGGAGCATAATATCTAGATGCCCCATCTCCTCTAACAGCGGCTGTTGCTATGATTAGGTCTCCTATTTTTATGTTTTTTTGTATTGTTCCTGTTGTGCCTATTCTTATTAGTGTGTGTACTCCTATCCTTGCGAGTTCTTCAACTGCTATTGCAGTACTAGGACCACCAATACCCGTACTAAGAACACCAACAGGAACACCCTTATAAAAACCAATACCACTCTTAAACTCCCTCTTAAAACACAAAACCCTACCACGATCAAGAAAACCAAGAACAAGATCAACCCTACCAGGATCACCAGGCAAAAGAACAAAACCAGGCAAATCACCAACACCCAAACCAACATGATACATCTT
>JAGGXY010000073.1:0-6435 GCA_021162855.1 Methanobacteriota archaeon | reverse complement strand
TAGTTAGCTATAATCGGGATTCATTGTCATCGTGAGGTTTCCTCTATGCCATATGCTATTTGGAACACTGCTCTCGTCCTTGTGGTCTTCATTGGGCTTTTGTGGTGCACGCGGACTCCACGCATCTTCTGTTTCTATTCTCTCCTTCCCATCGGGGTTTTTTATCCCCGCTGTCATTTTGGGGAGGGAGAGGTTTGAGCGCTCGCTAGGCCTGTAGAGCTTGTCCACATATAAGCACAACACTATAAAACCTATTTAAACTTACCATTACAGTAATAGCCTATAAATTGATATTCTTTCATGAGATAGATTTTAAATGTTAAAGTAGTGAAGAAGCTCCCATTTAGATACACTGCTGTCCCTATTAAATTCCCCATGAGCTCTCTTGAAGGATTCAATCTCTTCCATTTTTATTTCAATGAATTTATCAATGAATTCTCCCATGTAAGAGAACACATCGCGATGATCTTCTAAGAATTCTAATGACTCCTCAAGACTCGAAGGTAAGAGCCTATCCTTGCTAAATTTATGAGCATATATGTTCTCATCAGTTTTATATTCCCACGGGTCTATCTTTTTATTAATACCCTCCAGACCTGCACATAAGATCGCTGCAAACGCTATAAATGGGTTTACTGCAGTATCAGGGGTCCTAATTTCGATTCTTCTTTTCTCAGGTGATGCTATCTCAGGGATCCTAATCATGGTAGATCTATTACTTAGCCCCCAAGAAATTACTACAGGAGCTTCAAATTCAGGTCTTAGACGTCTATAGGAGTTTATTGTCTGCGCAAGGAATACTGTTAAAGGTTTTGCATACTCAAGTACTCCTCCCATGAAATAAAGTCCAAGGTCACTTAATACGTTTTCTGAGTTATAGAATGCGTTTTCATCACTTTTCCATAGACTAATATGCACGTGAAGTCCATTCCCTGGATATTCACTAAATGGTTTCGGCATAAACGTTGCCATTGCTCCCATATTTATAGCAATGCGTTTTGTAATGATCTTCAGGATTAAAAAATTCATTGCAGTCTCAATGGGATCTGAATGTCTAAAGTTTATTTCACATTGTCCAGGGCCTACTTCATGATGATGTTTTTCAATAGAAATTCCCATATCCTGTAGTGTTTCTGCCACTTTCATCCTTATTTTGTATACCAAACGGCTTTCAGATGCACACATATATGAAGCATTATCAATTGGTTTTAGATCGTGACCTTCAATTGATCTTACAATATAAAATTCAGGTTCAACCCCTACCCTTACTTCAAGTCCCAGGTGTCTATATTTTTCTAAAATACGCTCAAGAACATAAATAGGGTCACATGGATGATGCTTGCTCTTATCCTTGAGAATCCTAGAGAATACTATCATATTATCTAACGTATTTGGCCCATAGTACTCCTTAAGACCCTTAACAATGACATCACTTTCATCTATGTGCGCATATCCATTAATAGAATAGCCATCTATCTCAATGCCATCGTTATACAGTTCATCTTTCATGTCTTTTGGAATATAAAAGGATCTCAGCCTACCTGAAAGATCTACAAACATAATTTCTATCCATTCACTCCTCCTCATGTGTGAAGATTACATATTGTTACCTATTTATTTATTTGTTAAAACTTTTCATGCAAAAATCTGAATCTTGACATTATCATGACTAAGAAGCTTAGATAAAACTTCTAAAATTGTTCACAAAAACATTTCAATAATCCTCGCTGAGACCTATAATCTATCCAAAGTAACAAGGATAACAGACTATTTCGTTAAATAAGTACAATAGCATTCCTGGTAATCATGAGGAAGGGTAGAACATTAGATGAGTCGCCTCAATGACGGCAGGATAGCCAGCAGAGGGGAGGATCATGCTAATCCCACGTAAGACTGCCCCAATGACGCGCTGATCACGGATGAGGCACGAGAGGGGGAAGCCCGCGCGTGCTCCTATTAGTCTCGAAAGTATCTTAAATACTACGCGCGGGCAACCACATCCTAAATATAAAGCACGGGCAACCATACATTATTAACGGGACATTATGCTTAAAGTTAAGAGATGATGATCATGCGTCCCTCCCCTGAGGTTCACCCGGGGACCGATGATGACCTCGGGCACCTCTGATCGTCAACTTTAAACAAATTTGTGGACTAAAGACAGTGCTCCTTCTGAGAAAAGTTCATAATACTATGCTTGTATTAACTTTCTAGTAACATTGCAATGATGAGACTGGGCAGGACTGAACAAATGATGAATGCTTCCGCCTCTGAGCTTCATCATACAACAATAATTTCTTTCTGGGAATATTACCATCTTTACATTATCTAGTAAACATTACACAAAATGTGCACAACCTGCGAGGCGTAATAACATGAAAAACGAATACTCCTGGGAGATCACAGATGATCATGAGCAAACGAGCAATCATAACAGAGTTAAGGTTGCCATCATAGTTACTACTGTCCTAATGGTAGTAATAGGAATAATCCCCCTTATGTCAGGGGGCTTAAGAAAATATATAATAGAGCCTATAGTGGAGGATGCCTCAGGCTTTCCAAGCAGCTATAACGTAGTAAATACGGTTATATACGCTATAGAGCTTGCTCTCTCGGCATATCTTGTGTACCTGCTTTGTGCTTATTTTAAAATAAAAATTAAATACACACACATTTTGATGTTTGTTCCTTATATTCTATCAGCGGCCTTCCTAAGGGTTCTCGAAGACATTAACGTCACGTTCCACTATATATTCATATCACCAATACTCCAGCTGTTTGTAGGGTTTACTTTCGTAGTAGTGACACTAATAGTGAGTCTCATACGTCAGGATACTATAAAGGACTCCCTTCTTGTAATATTTACAATAACCATTCTTGCATTCTTATATTATAGCATAGGAGCTGATCCTTATGCTTTAACTGCAATAGCGTTACTACCAGTATACCACTTCGTGAAAACTAAAGAAGGAAAAATAACTCTGATGGGTCTCTCTGTAATGGTTCTTGCCTTCCTAAGCCTGATAGATAAAAGTTCTCAAATAGGCGTATTTCACTGGGAGTCCCTGAAGATTGCCATAGCAATATTGATCATTGTTTCTTCTATAGCTGTTTTGGCAGGAATAACACTAAAAATTGGTTTCTCAATGATAGTCCCTCTAGCAGTTGCTCAGACCCTAGATGGATCGGCAACATTTATTGCAGTGACCATGTATGGGTATTACGAAAAACATGTAGTTTCTGGAGTGCTTATAGGACACAATCCTGCGCTATATCTAGTCGTGAAAATCCTACTAGGGATTTTCTTGGGAATACTCGCCCAGTACTTGTACAAACAGGGAGAACGTCCACATAGCTCTGATCTTAAGAATATTTCACATATAATCCTTGCATATGGACTTGCTTTAGGACTTGGCCCAGGAACTAGAGATCTACTTAGGGTGTTCTTTGGAGTGTGAATATGGGGGTGTGTCCTTTGCCAAAAGAGGGGATATACGATAAAAAGAAGAGTGAAGATCTCAGTGAGTGGTATACACAGGTGATAGAGGCTGCTGGAATTGTTGACAGGAGATATCCCATCAAGGGCACTCATGTGTGGTTGCCATACGGTTGGAAAATAGTTAAACTTCTTGATAGTATAATAAGGAGAGAAATCGAGGCAACAGGACATGAAGAGGTGCAGTTTCCAACATTGGTCCCAGAAAGTTACTTTAAGAAAGAGGCAGAGCACATAAGAGGGTTCGAGGGACAGGTCTTTTGGATAACACGCGCAGGATATAGTGAACTTGAGGAGAGGTATCTTCTAAGACCAACAAGTGAATCAGCAATGTACCCCTTATTTTCACTCTGGATCAGAACCCATAAAGATCTTCCATTGAGGATATACCAAATTGTAAACGTTTTTAGATACGAAACAAAACAAACAAGAGCCTTTCTCAGGATGAGGGAGTTCCACTTCTTCGAGGCTCATACAGCGCATGCAACATATGAAGAATCAGAAAAGCAAATCAAAAGCCATTTAAAAGTAGTAGAAAGAGTGATCAAAGACAGTCTTCGCTTATATTACATTGCAAGCATAAGACCAGAGTGGGATAAGTTTGCAGGAGCCTATTATAGTATAGGAATTGATGCAATAATGCCTGACGGGAGAACTCTTCAAATAGCAACAGTGCATCAATATAAAGACAACTTTTCTAGAGCATACAATATAACATACAAGGACGAGAAAGGAGAGGAGCACTACGTACATCAGACAACATTTGGGATGAGTGAAAGGCTCGTGGGGGCTATAGTGTTGGCACACGGTGACGATTATGGTCTAATACTTCCACCAGCAGTAGCTCCAATACAGGCGGTTATAGTTCCGATAACATTCAAGGATGTGGAGGAAAGTGTACTAACAGAAGCAAGAAAGATCTATGAAACGCTTAAGAATGCAGGAATACGCACTCACTTAGATGATAGAATGGATGAAACCCCAGGGAGTAAGTTCTACTATTGGGAGCTTAGGGGTGTGCCAGTCAGAGTAGAAATTGGACCAAAAGACATAGAAAAAGACCAAGTAGTTTTAGTACTACGTACTACTAGAGAGAAGAGATGTGTCCCAAGGAGTGACCTAGTGAACGCCGTGAAAACAGCATTGAGAGAGATCAACGACTACCTACTTAAGAGACATGAAGAAGAATCCAAGAAAGTCATGTATGATGTAGACAGCATAGAAGATGCTAAGAAAATCCTTGAGGAAAAAGGTAGAGCAGTGATCATAACAGGATGGTGTGGTTCTGAAGAATGCGCTGATGAGCTCATGAGAGTACTAGATCTAAAAATCTTAGGAAGAGACTTATATGGCAGGAAGAAACATAAAAAGTGTCCAATATGTGGTAGGGAATCTCTAGGAGATGTGTATCTTGCCAAAACATACTAAAGAAAGAGAATAAGGAAAATTCAATCACATCAGTGTTAGGTCAGCCTTAATTAGAGCTTGTTTCTTCTTTTTTACTGTCCTCTTGTTTAGGCTTTTCAGATTCCTCTGATTTTTTCTTAGGTTTCATATAGTACTCAATGAATTCAAGCTCTGAGAACCCTGAGTAATTCAGAATATTCGATGCAATAAACAACTTAACACGCTCCCAATCGTTGTCATATTTACACCTATCTGGAAGCTTTACTATGACCTTCGATCCTTCTGGTTTAATCTTGAATTCCTCAATGTCCTTAGGATAGTCCATCTCTATTATTGCTCGAACTTTTTCAACTGGATCTTCAACCTTCTCTACAATCTTGACCTTGTATATCAACGTCTTATCTGCAAGAGGGTGGTTAAAGTCTACAATCACACGGCCTGCTGCAATGTCTATAACAGTACCTACTCTACCATTTACTACTACTCTATCCCCCGGCATTGGCGTCTTTCCTTGTCTCCTGAACTCTCTAAGGGGGATCTTTTCTATTAGATTCGGATTTCTCCTCCCAAAAGCCTTTTCAGGAGGTACTTCAACTTCTATAATATCTCCAACGTTTGCCTCAAGAAGCTTTTCATCTACGGGTTCTAATATGCGTTTAACTCCAACTATAAAAGGTTCAGGACCATATCTATTGTTTTCGTCATATATGTTATGCTCCTTTGCAAGTTCTTCAATGTTAGTAGCATATAAGACATTTCCTTCAGGATTCTTTATCCAAATCTCATATTCAAGTCTCACTATGTCACCCTTTTTCATGATTACACCTCCCTTAACAATGATATCCCAAGACTATGAAGACATTTATCCAAAACAAGTATCACATATTAAATGTTAATCACACAAGGTGGAGACGCTTGTCGAAGTACAGCTTAGACTATTTCGTTAGATAAGTACAATAGTATTTTCGGTAATCATGGAAACATTTAAATAAGGGAGGGAAGAGAATATTAAATGAGCGCCTCGATGACGGCGAAGTAGCCATCAGAGGCGGGAGGATAATGCTCATCCCACGTGAGGCGGGCCCCGTGGTGGTCAATGTCGCTCCCAATGAGCCACGGATAAAGATGAAGTGGCTGAGGGGGAAGCCCGCGCGTATTCCTATAGTCTCGAAAGCATCTTAAATACTACGCGCGGGCAACCACTACTTCATCATAGGACCGAGTAGCCATGTGAGTGCACTCTGTCACAGCATCGTGAAAGGAGAAATTCGATACGTGCAACATCCGGGTGTCTTTACTGCTATGCCCAGTGGCACAGAGGTTCTCACAGGGCTGTTTCGTAGATGGTAAAAAGCGTAAAGTTTGATATCTTCTGTTTTCCGCAATCTTTAAATATTGCTGAGGCAATTCTCACTATAATGTGGCGGTCCCCGATATGTGGGGTTCTAAGCCCGAATGGGGATCGCTGAAGTCCCTGAAGATGTGGGGCTCGCGTGATCCGAAAGCCAGCCAATGAAACCTGAGGAGGGAAG
>JAGGXY010000115.1:0-10252 GCA_021162855.1 Methanobacteriota archaeon | reverse complement strand
TAGTATGGAGAGGCATTATACTTTGAAAGAGGCCTCGAGAATCCTTAGCATTATTGTAAAACTGAGAAGCTCACAAATGAAGAGAGAAAACAACTACAGGATTATGGCAATAGAAAAAACAAGGACTAGGATTAAAATTCCACAAGATCACACTAAAGTCCATCATTTTAACAGTATTAACTTGCAAGCTATGGTTCAGCATTTGTTGTCATTCTCCAACTATCTGTATGATTATCTTCCTAGTTCTAGGTCTTATATCTAACTCTAGGAAAACTATTTGTTGCCAAACTCCTAGAACTGGTTTTCCCTCCTTTATAGGGAACGCAAGGTCTGGTCCTATAAACGATGCCCTTATGTGAGAATGACCGTTACCATCGTGCCACATTTTTTCGTGTTCGTAGGGTATATCTCTGGGAAATAATCTATCAAGGGTCCTTCTGAGGTCTTTTTGAAGACCTGGCTCATATTCTATTGTGGTTATAGCTCCCGTTGATCCGGGAACAAAGACAAGCCCTATACCGTTCTTTATGTTAGATTCGGCAATAGCCTCATGGACGATGTCCGTGATGTCAATTATATCTCCTTCCCCTTTCGTATTTATCATTATCTCTTTTGTATACACTGGCATATGCTCTAACCCCAAATAACTCTACTCCCTTTCAGAGAAAAGGTATAAACATATGGTGCGGGCGCCGGGATTCGAACCCGGGTCTTAGCCGTGGCAGGGCTACGTGATACCAGCTACACCACGCCCGCATCTCATTATACTACGTGAACTCCTAAATAATTAAAATCTAAACACAGGTATATAGATTTTAGCTCACAAGATTGATTTAAATTAATCTATAATGGTGGACCCGCCGGGATTCGAACCCGGGACCTCCGCCCTGCCAAGGCGGCGATCTTCCAGCTGATCTACGGGCCCATTTTGTCCTCCCTTCGTTCTTAATTTTAAAATAAGCACAAGTATAAGATCCTTTCGCTGAGACTATTCTGTTAGATAGACACACTAGCATTTTTAGCAACCATAGAAACATTTAAATGAAGGAAAGAGAGATAAAACACTGGATAAGACTGCCTCCATGACAACAAGATAGCCAGCAGAGGCAAGAGGAAGAAGCCGTGTACATTCCCAAAGCTCTAAATTACTGAAATATAACACACAGGCAACCATATCCTTATTATTACCATTAAAAGTGTGAAGTCTTGCCAACATTACAAAACATTGCTAAGTAAAGAAAGCCTCGCTTTTCAAAGTGGGCTGTTTTGTAGATGGCAAAGAGTGCAAAGTTTGGCACTCACTGTCCTTCACAATTCTCGATATGTGGGCTTTCCATAGTTCGCAAAAAGTGAAACGCTTGCCATCTCCCGCTCCCCATAAATTTTAAACATTCTTAGGGCTTATCTCATTATAATGTGGCAATCCACGATATGTGGGGTCCCAAGCCCGAACACTTTACGAGAAGTTTTAAAGTATATTTTACAAAAAGAGCTTAAAGGATTATGGTTTCATTAGAGCACTGCTGAGATGTGAAAATATGTAAAACTTCTTATAACAATTGATTTTAAAAAGTTAAGAAGTGAAAAGGCTAAAAATCATTATAGAACGAACTCCTTTAGGAAGAACTCATGTATCCTTGTATCTTCTGTTACTTCTGGATGGAATGCTAACGCTAGGATGTTTCCTTCTCGGACGGCAACTATGTAATCGTTTAATCTTGAAAGGACATCTACAGAGTTTCCCACTTTTGTGATAGCAGGAGCTCTTATGAACACAGCTCTTACTAATCCTATTCCCTTGAATTCTAAGTCTACTTCAAAGGATTCCCTCTGTCTGCCAAATGCGTTTCTTACGACCTCAACATCTAAAACACCCAAAGAAGGTTGGTTAGTTTCCCCTACAACACGATCTCTGATTTGTTTTGCTAGAAGTATAAGTCCTGCACATGTGGCGAAGACAGGCATCCCAAGGGTAATGCGATCCTTAAGGGGCTCTAGTAAATTCCTTCTCACGAGGAGTTTTCCTATTGTTGTGCTTTCTCCTCCAGGAATTGCCAGTGCTTGAACACTAAGCAATTCCTCCAAGTTCTTTACCTCGAGGACCTCTCCATTAACGTTAAGTCTTTCCAGTGCCTTTTCCATGGCTTTAACATGCTCCTCAACGTCTCCCTGCAGGGCTAAAACTCCTATTTTTATCATAGCCCTCCCCTTTCTTGCATTCTAAGGTCAAGTGTCTTGACATCCATTCCAATCATAGATTTCTTTTCATCTATCATCATCTGAGCTTCCATAACGATTTCAGGATCATCATAGTATGTTGTTGCAAGGACTATGGCTTCTGCTCTTTCTTGAGGGTCTTTGGATTTGAATATTCCTGAACCAACAAATATTCCATCCGCACCGAGTTTCATCATAAAAGCGGCGTCAGCTGGGGTAGCAATACCTCCTGCCGCAAAGTATACGACAGGAAGTCTACCAAGTTTTGCGGTTTCTAGTAGGAGTTCATATGACACTCTCAGCTCTCGAGCCATCTTTAAGAGTTCTGCTTCATCTCCATGCTCATATAAGGATCTTGCCTTGAAGAGCTGTTCTCTTAGAATTCTCATATGTCTAACAGCTTCAGCAACGTTTCCCGTACCAGGCTCTCCCTTTACTCTTATAAGCGAAGAGCCTTCCTCTATCCTCCTCAGGGCTTCTCCAAGATCCCTTGCACCGTTTATAAATGGTACTGTAAAGTCCCATTTCCAGATGTGTCTTTCCTCGTCTGCAGGAGTTAACACCTCTGATTCGTCTATAAAGTCCACTCCCACCTCCTGAAGGACGAGAGCCTCATAGTAGTGCCCTATGCGGCATTTTGCCATCACTGGTATCGTAACGTGATCCATGACATCTTCTATTATCTTTAGGCTTGCAGTCCTCGCAACACCACCTACCTTTCTTACATCGTATGGGAGCTTATCTAGAACCATCACTCCGACAGCACCTGCGTCTTCAGCTATCTGAGCTTGTTCTACGTTTGTTACATCCATCACAACGCCTCTCTTAAGCATGTGGGCAAATCCTCGCTTTACCCTTATGCTTCCGAGCTTTATTTTTCTTCCAAGTTTTTCTATGTCAAGTTCTCCTCTTTTTTCAATATTGAGTCCTTTTACGGAGATCATATGAAACACCAATATATTGTAACCTACTTGATATTCAATAAAATTTCTACCAATATAGTATATCAATATATTGCAAAAGAAGTTTACAATTAAGCGCTGTATACATCTAAGAAAATGATATTAAGATGTGCATATTCTAGTAGTCGGTGAGCATCGTGAGTGTGGACGCGTACGATGTGACCATTGTTGGAGCAGGACCAGCAGGCTTGTTTTCAGCATACGAAATCGCTTCGAGAAGTGATCTGAAAGTGCTTATTATCGACGAGGGTCCTGACATAACTCAGAGGAATTGTCCAATGCTTACTGGCCACCCCTGTATGAACTGTAAACCGTGTACGATACTTTCGGGAGTAGGTGGTGCTGGAGGTCTCTCTGATGGAACGATGAACTTGCACCCTCAAATAGGAGGAGATCTAATAGAACTCTTAAAGGACATCAAAAGTGCTTGGGACCTTATAAGATATGTGGACTATATCTTCGTCAAACATGACGCTCCTAA
Organism: Methanobacteriota archaeon; assembly: GCA_021162855.1. Lineage (GTDB taxonomy): Archaea > Thermoplasmatota > B47-G6 > B47-G6 > B47-G6 > B47-G6. Next base: position 6,592 of record JAGGXY010000115.1, on the reverse strand, counting down.
TAAAATATATAAACTTTCTAAAGAGCTGGAGGAGTATTGGGTAAGGAAAGCTGCAAGTGCGGGCATAAAATTTGTTCCAATAGTACAGAGACACATAGGATCTGACAATACCAAGATCGTGATAAAAAAGCTTAAAGAAACTCTTGAGAGACTTGGAGTGAGGTTCCTTTTGAACACTAAAGTGAAACACATAAAGAAATATGGGATCATAACTGAAGATGGAAAGGAAGTAAGCTCAAGATATCTCATAATAGCTCCTGGTAGGAGTGGCGCCAAGTGGTTCGACGAGGAAGCAAAGAGACTGGGAATAAACGTGAGACATGGGCCAATAGACGTGGGTGTTAGGGTAGAGGTACCTGCAATAATAATGGATCCTATAACGTCTGTGAACCATGATCCAAAATTTCACATCTATACAAAGACATATGATGATTTCGTGAGAACGTTCTGTACGAATGATAGGGGTTTTGTTGTTCCAGAGTACTACAATGGCTTTGTGGGAGTAAATGGACACTCTATGCATAATAGAAAGAGCGAAAACACAAATTTTGCACTTCTTGTGAGAATAGAATTCACAGAGCCTGTTGAAAACACTACACAATACGGGATCGCTATAGCCAGGATGGCAACGTTGCTTGGAGGAGGAAAACCTCTCATTCAAAGGTTTAGTGATTTAATAGCTGGTAGAAGATCCACATGGCAACGTATAAAGAGAAGCATTGTCACACCAACGCTTCAAGATGTCACTCCAGGAGATATAGCTATGGCCCTTCCACACAGGATTGTGACGGATATAATAGAAGGTCTCGAGAGATTAGACAAGATACTTCCGGGAGTATCCAGTGACTCGACACTTTTATATGCTCCTGAAATAAAGTTCTATGCCATGAAGGTTCAGACGAATGATATTCTGGAAACGAACATTGAAAACATATTCGTAGCTGGGGATGGAGCAGGGATCACGCGAGGACTTGTCACAGCAGCTGCTACTGGCGTGATAGCTGGTAGAGGGGTTCTCGTTAAGGAAGGGATTATGGACATGAGTGAAGTCAAAAGATTCGAGATAGGAAATGACTACGAAGATCCTCTCCTCTCGAAAGAGTGATTATAGAATTACAAACATCTACCGTTCTTTTTCCAGTTTTACCATATTTAATGGAATTGGACACTACCATGATAGTAGTGTTAAAAAAGGATCTATGCTCTTATTTAGGAAAGGTGAGCCGATATGGTAGATCCCCAAGACCTCGAAAGAAAAGTTCTTGAGGCATTAAGAACGGTAATAGATCCAGAGATTGGAATAAGCATTGTAGACATGGGTCTCATAAGGGAAATAACAGCAGACGAAGAGGGGAATGTACATATAAAGATGACACTCACGACTCCTGGATGCCCTCTCATGAATCTCTTACTCCTCTCAGCAGAGGAGGCTGCTAAATCCGTCGAGGGGGTCAAGAACGTTAAGGTGGAACTCGTCTTCTAAATGCTCAGCTCTTAGAAGTAATGCTAATATAAGATGATATCGCAAAAAGCCAGAATGCGTGATCTTTAAAGTTCTCTGATGAAAGGGCTATGTCATAAAGCATGTGGTGTCATTTACTGTTAGCTATTAGGGAATACATGACAAGGGTGAATGTCTTATGAAGACCTCTGAAGAGTTACTTGAGGAGAGAGGTATAAAACCAGGAGATCGCGTCAGAATATACAGAGATGACACAGTTTTTGAGGGTATAATACTACCACGCACGGAGTATGATGACGTAGATATCATAGTGGTTAAATTGGATAATGGGTACAATATTGGAATTTCTACAAAGAGGATTAAGAAAATAGAGATACTTGAAAGAGGAACATTCAGAGAAGCTTATGAAGTCAGAGAAAGCTCAAGTGCCGAAAGAGGGGACATAGCTTTCATTGGGACTGGAGGTACTATAGCGTCCTATGTGGATTACAAAACAGGAGCTGTGCACTCTAAGATGACTGTTGACGCTCTTTTGGACACATACAAGCCCTTAAGAGCTATAGGAAGAATCAGGATAAGACAAGCTATGAGTAAATTCAGTGAGAACTTAACCCCAGAAGATTGGATCACGATCGCAAAATATGTTAAAGAAGAGTTTGACAATGGTGTTAGAGGTGTTGTTGTTCTTCATGGCACGGACACTATGTCATACACTGCTGCTGCACTTTCCTTCCTTCTAGAGAACCTTCCAGGACCAGTTACTCTCGTTGGAGCTCAGAGATCTAGTGATAGACCATCAACTGATGCATATTTGAACGTGATATGTGCATCGAAGTTAGCTATGGAATCTGACATAGGAGAGGTCGTTGTGACGATGCATGCAACGATATCCGATGATTATTGCTACGTACATCGTGGGGTTAAAGTCAGGAAGATGCACTCAAGCAGGAGAGATGCCTTCAAAACAATAAACGCTATGCCAATAGCTAAAGTAACACCCGAAAAAATAGAATATCTCTCAGAGTATAGGAAAGCATCTGAAGGTTCTGTGGAAATAACTGGTGGTTTTCATAAAAACGTCGGCCTCATATACTATTATCCTGGCCTTGATGGAAACACGCTTAAGACATTATATGAAATCTTCGATGGTCTTGTGATCGCTGGAACAGGTCTAGGACATGTTCATGAGAATTTAGTTCCAATTATAAAAAATGCTACTGATGAAGGTAAACCTACAGTAATCACAACACAATGTTTGTACGGTAGAGTAAATCTCTATGTATATTCTACTGGCAGAAAACTTCTTAGGGCTGGTGTAATACCTGGAGAGGATATGCTTCCAGAGGTTGCATATGTAAAGCTCATGTGGGTTCTTGATAAGACAAAAGATCTCGATGAAGTTAGGGAGATGATGCTTATGAACTTCAGAGGAGAGATCTCAGAGAGGAGGGTTGCTTATGAATTACTCTGAACTAGGCCTTAAAGTTGGTTTAGAGATACACCAACAGCTAGATACAAAAAAGCTGTTCTGTAAATGTCCTTCCATATTAGTTGAATCTAATGAGAGAATTGCCGTAAGAGAACTCCATGCAGTCAAAAGTGAAGTAGGAGAAGTGGACATAGCAGCTTTAGAGGAAGAAGCTAAGGAAAGAAAATACGTATATCTTGCTCCAAAGGAGTCATCATGTCTTGTAGAGTTAGATGAAGAGCCACCACATGAGCTAAATAGAGAGGCACTTGAAATAGCACTAACAGTAGCTCTTATGTTAAATGCCAAAATAGTGGACGAAATAAGATTCATGAGAAAGATAGTCATAGATGGATCGAACCCTACAGGATTCCAGAGGACAGCACTTATAGCAGTAGACGGCGAGCTTCATGGCATCAAGATAAAGACTATATGTCTTGAAGAGGAAGCTGCAAGGAAGGTTCGTGAGGAAGGAGATTGCGTTGTGTACAACCTAGACAGAATGGGAATACCTTTAATAGAGATCGCAACAGAACCTACCATAAACGATCCTGAGAAAGCTAAGGAAATCGCAGAGGCAATAGGGCTTATATTGAGGAGTACAAAGAAGGTAAAGAGAGGAATAGGAACGATAAGACAAGATCTAAACGTGTCAATAAAGGGTGGAGCAAGAGTGGAAATAAAAGGAGTGCAGGAGCTTGACCTCATACCAGTCATAATAAAGAAGGAAGTCGAAAGACAACTTCACATGATAAAACTTATTGAGGAGATCAAGAAAAGAACAAAAAGAAAAGATTTGAAGTTTGAGCCAAAAGACCTTTCCAATATATTCGTAAATACTAATTCTAAACTCATTAAGAGGGCTCTTAATGCGGGAATGAAGGTCTATGGTCTAAAACTTAAGGGCATGGCAGGATTACTATCATTGGGGGGGGACTATAGATTGGGAAGAGACCTCGCAGCCTATGTTAGAGTAAAGACAGGGCTTAAAGGAATACTTCATTCAGATGAACTTCCGGGATATGGAATTACTGAAGAGGAAGTGAAAAACGTGAGGAAAGCCCTTAATGCAGAAGAAAACGATGCATTCGTCCTCGTTATGGCCGAGGAGAAAAGGGCGCTGAAGGCCCTAAGAGCAATACACGAGAGAGTGTTAATGCTTTTCGAGGGGGTTCCTGCTGAGGTCCGTAGAGCACTACCAGATGGGAATACAGAGTATCTAAGGCCCCTTCCTGGAGCTGCAAGAATGTACCCAGAGACTGATGTCCCACCAATAAGGGTAACAGAGGACATCATAAACAGGCTTAAAGAGAGGCTTCCTGAAAAGTTTGAGGACAAGGTCAAGCGTTTTGTTATCCAATATGGTATACAAGAAGATCAAGCAAGAACGATAATTAGAAGGAATCTCGATGATATCTTTGAGAAAGCTGTATCTTTAGGAATAAAACCTAGCATAGTCTTGAAGACTCTTCTTGGGACTATTGAAGAGGTGAAGAAAGAAGTAGGTAATGTGGAGAACATAACAGATGATGTTCTTATGGAAGTATTCAAGGGTCTCGCAGAGAATAAGTTCTCAAAGGAAGCAATTCCAGAGATACTTAGTTATATAGCGGCAAATGGATACAGACCTATAGATGAAATATGTGAGGAATTGGGACTGAAACTTATGAGCGAGGATGAGGTAAGAAATGTTGTAAGGAATGTTGTGGAGGAATTAAGGGAAGTTGTGTCTGAAAAGGGTCTTGGAGCAATGAGCATCATAATGGGGAAGGTTATGGGAATTGTAAGAGGAAAAGCCGATGGGAAGCTCGTCAGCAGGATAGTCCAAGAAGAGATTAGAAGGATTCTCGGTGAGAAATGATGCTGTTCAAGGATTCTCTAGAGGAAATAGAAAAGGAGATTCACAATTGTAAGAAGTGTCCGCTATATAAGAATAGGACAAGGGCAGTACCCGGTGAAGGAGGGTTCAAGAAGAGAATCATGATAATAGGAGAAGCTCCAGGAAAGAACGAAGACATTCAAGGTAGACCCTTTGTTGGCAAGGCAGGAGAGCTATTAGATAGGCTTTTAGGGGAAATTGGGTTATCAAGGGATGATGTTTATATAACGAACGTCGTGAAATGCAGACCTCCTGAGAACAGGGAACCTACTGATAATGAGATAATGGCCTGCAAGCCATACCTTATAAGACAGATAAACGTCCTTAAGCCAAAGATAATAGTCTGTTTGGGAAGGATATCTTCCAAGACTATTTCTCAGATGTTCAACGTGCGCTTCACGAGTATGTCCAAGGATCACGGAAGACTTTTTGAGTCACCGATAAGGCCCATAAAGATTTTCTTTACGTATCATCCAGCAGCGGCCCTTTACAATAGGATAAAGCTAAGAGATCTAGAGGAAGATTTTAAAATTCTTAATGAGATCATAGAAGAATTAGAGGAAGGAGTGAACCTCTCAAAAAAGAAAGAAAATGATCAAAAAAAGAGAGAGTAAATGAAAGGAAGTCACTCCTTCCTTGTCGCCATGTAAACTCCTATACCTGCGACGATTATTATGACTATTATTGACGTGGCAATGAGTGCTGGGCTAAGGCCGCCTCCTGTTGTAGGCTGTGATGGTGCCTTGCCTACACCCTCACTAAGCACTGGCATTTTATCTTCACTAGGTGTGAGTGTGTCCTTGCCTCCAGGTATGACATCCACGACATATGGTGCGATTTCCTTTATGACCCAGTCGGCGTTAGCTCCTCCAAACTTCCACTCTTCAGCCTCAGTTGATACTGGGCGATAACCATAAACACCAAATCCATCATGTCCTCCTAGAGTCACTATGAACTTCGCATATGTAAGGTCTCCAAGCTCGGACTTAGGAACTATGACTAATACTGTGTCACTCAAATCTGATGCTGATACTTGTACTACGTCAGTCTTGGTTGTACCATCAGCTAACCAGAGTGCTGTTGGCCCATTCTTGCTATCTGGGTTTTCAATGTATGACTCCCATCCTGGCGTTATCGTTATCGCGTATTCCCACGCAAGGTCATCACTTATGTTTATATGGCTGCCTGGTACACCTGAGGTGTTACCACCAGACTCAGTGTTGATGTATATTGTAAAGTACTGGAGTGAAAATCCATTAGGACCACTCCATGGGTTGTCTCCAAGTTCCCTCACACCGATCTTGAATATATAGTTCGTTTCATCATTGAAGACTGCAAAGCTCGTGAGGTCAAATACGCCATCGACGAAGACTTCGTTCGTTGGATACTGATAGAACTCATCTCCCATCTCGTCTTCTGCGGTTATTATCACATTAAGCACTTCAACCTCAACTAGGGACCATGTAAGGACGTTCTCTACGAATCTTGGACCGTCTAAGGCTACACCATGGTATTCTGTTGCTATGAATGGCATGTAGTCTCCGTATGGTGACGCTCCTGAGACTATTACAACGCTTCCGGTGTCTAGCTTCTCAGCAGCTGCTATTGGGAACCTTCCAGTGTCTCCTACCTCATATATGTTACCCTCTGGGTCGTTGTGATTAACGATTGTACCGTTGGCCGTGGTTGCAAGTAATGGGTATACGTTCTCTGGATACGTGGCCTCTCCAAGCTTTAATGACTTCCAGTTCCCATTATCATCAACATAAGCGACGACACCAGG
>JAGGXY010000076.1:0-3690 GCA_021162855.1 Methanobacteriota archaeon | reverse complement strand
TTGCTCGTGAATTTTTCAGCCTTTAAGATTTCCTCCAGGACATTCTTTGCCAGCTCGTGATATTCCTCGATGAATTTCAGAACGACCTCATCAGCTTGGAACGGGATTGAGTATGCCCTAACAACTGTTCCAGGCCTCCCACACCTTTCAGGGCCTGGAGAATCCCTGGAAGACGCTACTATGAGTTCCTCCGATATCCTTGAACCCGTGCTCTTAATTTTTAAATGTTTGTCCCCCGATGACATGCAAAATGCTCATAAACGTTCACGAAGAAAAGAATAGTTTCATAAGGCACATGCATCACGACCCTTAAGACCATGCTCCATTTTTGAGCGTTTTGAACCTCAATGACACACAAAAGCTCACGAACACACACAAAGACAAGAGCAGTTTCAAACAGCACTGATCAGGATGAAGTGCCAATAGGGAGGAATTCCACGCGCGTTTCTTTAATACCCCATAATTGCTGAATATAGCATGCGGGCGACTACTACTTAATAGTGATTCTGTACCATCCTTCAGGGGTATTTATCATTATGTTGGAGATCTGTCCGAAGAGCCCCTCCACCTCGTATTTGCTCTCAAATCCAAGAAGTTTAAACACCTCAAGAAGAAGAGAGTATATATAGTGTCTTGTGAAGCTTAAGAGTTCCACGACGAAATCCTTTGGCAAATACTTCATTTCACCAATCCTCGGCTTTAGCTTTATTACTATCCTGTTACCTTCCTTTGATGATGTGCTTTTGGGAAGAAGACCCATATAAGAAAGCCCTATTAAGAGGTAATCTATGACTCCCTTCATGTTATTCTCTGCTATTAATGCCCTTAATACATCCTTGTGAGTGCTATATAATACTTTTGCATCGTTTTCTCCTATCATTCTAGCGAAAGAATACGCTCCAGAGCCTAGAGCATCAATTATCATTGAGATTATTGCAAACAGTCGCGGAAATCTTATTATTGCAACAGGATCTCCTACAAGAGTATAAGTAGGAAATATAGGAGTCATATACTTGTTACTGTACCTAACAAGTCTCACAATATCAATCAATACTCCATCAAGATTTTGTACATATCCTGTTATTTCTTTTAGGCCTTCTTCAAGGATCCTCTTATTCTCAAATGACACCATAACAAACGCAAAGTGGGCTCCCTTTTCTGGATCGTATGAATGATGACACCCTTCGATAAATCCACGTGCTTCTTGTATTTTGGCTAGTATCTCTAGGATCCTCTCAAAGGTGCTTGATGATATCATAAGGGCAATTCCCGGTTTATCGATTGTAATCTTTAATTCTATTTTTAAAGAGTTACTAAGATTACTACTATTGGTGATACTTATCACCTCGTTGTTTGTTTTTATTGTGAGTGTATTGCTAACAAGCCTTGCAGAATATCAGATGCTAGGATTAGGCTTTAAAAAACATATATGTGTTTTCATTAACATTTCTTTCTTGATAAGGGTTTATGGATGGTCTTATGTTTATAGTTGTGGTGCATGGACCTCGAGAGTGCTATAGTTCATACGATTCGATTAGCCATAACGAGAATACTTGACAGCATTGTACGGGCTTTAAGGGATGCTTATAACACTGAGACAAATCCCATAGCAAAAATCTAATTGGAAAACATGATAAAAATGCTAAGATTGAAAGAGAAGAAGGAATACTAGTGTGTCAAGACACTGGTGTCATAACGTTTTCGTCGAGACGGAGATCTATACAGGGTCTTTGAAGTTGTGGGGATGCTGAATGTCTATTGTGTTATCATCTTCTGGTGAGTGTGTGATAAGAATGTTAGGGTAAATAAGGATTGGGGGTTCTGGATGATTCTAGGAGAGGGTTAAAGCGTTTTCTTGGTGGAAAGCAGTCGTAGGCAAACCCCACCCCCATCATAACACCCAACCCAATAAGAACACAATACATCCAAGAGTAAAAATATCCCCCACAATTACGATCCCAAGCCTAATAGGAATATTATAACCACCCTAAACCTCATAAACCACGTGGAGACACCTCCATTCGACCCAAAGACCGATGAGAACTCGCTAAGGAAGCCATGACCCCTTGAGGGAGACACGAGGCTATAATCCTCCCTTCGAGGATTTGGCCAGCATTCCTTCTCCCCTAATTCATCCTTGCTCTAAAGGGTGGGGCTTTCTTAGCAACATTTTGTAAAACATTACTTAAGGCTTTTGTGGAACATATCGGAGTGTATTTTGCATTTACAGAGGATGCAGGAGCTCTTGCAGCCAAATCTATTAAGAGAGTACTAGAAGTGTATCAGTTAGAGGACTTGGGAATTCTTGAAGCTGTTTGGGTGTTAGAGATAAAGACTTTCCTCTTGTTGTAGCGAACTGATACATATGGAATTCCATTTACGAAAAGGTTTATGAAGATATCATGAAATCTCTAGTGAAGTTGTTTAAATGATGTATTTGTTATTCCACTCTTATTACGTAATCTATGCCATCGAGGTCGACAACAAGCTCAAGTATTTCAAGTCTTCTGATTTTGGTCTTGAATCCAAATTCTTCTACAAGTTTTTCAATAATTCCATAGTTAAGGTAGCGAACACCATTCTTGAACTCTTCGTTTGTAATGTCCTCTCGAATTTTTATCCTAATGCCTTGATCCACGATCTCAGGACCCAAACAGTAAGGAAGCTGATCCGTATAAGAGGCGTAGAGCACTAAAGACTCCAGAAGTTCTTTCCTATCAACACTTAGGTCCTCATCTGTAAGGATCTTTTTCAAGGAATGTGCAATACCTTCACCTATTTTTTGTCCGAAGTTCCTTATTATTGGACTTGACCCCTTCCCAAGGCTTTCTATGAGCGTACGAAGGTTTGCAGAAATGTATGAGTCAGGAAGTATATACACCTGCTCATTCAGCAATCTCATGACAGGCTTTCCTTTTATTATGTAAAGACTCTTGAACACTCTCACGTATGGTGTGATCTTATATGAGACTCCTTCAATAGACTTAAGCTGCACATTAAGTTTTTCAATGAGATCCTTTTGGTCTGTTTCTGACTTGAGCGCTATGATCAAAAGGGAACCCCATAAATCACTTTTTAACCTTTTTATGTAATTAGTGTATTCATCAACACTTGCAAGGATGTCATCTGTGAGCCTTGATATGAATTCCAAAAGGGCACGTTTATTTTTGAATATAGAAATTATTGTTATTGTTGGCCTTCTGGTTACTGTTGGAATAGTTATACTGAACTCTCCTATTCCTATGGTTGTTATGGATTCATGAGGATCATTCAAATTATCACCCCCACGAGCGCACTCTTGCGGTTACTTATTTAATTATTTTTAATTTATTTTTGTTAATTTGTGGTTTTAATACATATATAGTTGTTGTTGAACATTTAAATGTGATTTTTATGAAAGTATTTTCTCCTTGTGGGGGAGTTAGTGTGATCTTGTGGAATTTTAACTCCAGTCCCTGTTTTTTATTACCATAATTCGGTAGGGGTTTGGCTTCATTGGCCCTTCATTGGGAGTTCTTCCCTCGAAGCCTTCAATCCTTTCGGGGAGTCTCTAATGCCTCGCATCGAGGGTTTAAGGCTGCGATAAAAATCCCTATCCTCGATAAGATTGTATTGGGGGCATTTCATTAATCGCCCCTCTTGGAGTATTAATTTATTCTCGCATGTAGGACAAGCCTGAGAAGAATTCCT
>JAGGXY010000049.1:0-37726 GCA_021162855.1 Methanobacteriota archaeon | reverse complement strand
CAGACCTCGTGAGGAAAGACCTAAGAAACCCCAGGAACGGGAAAAAGACACGCTCAAGAAAACTCAACCACAGACTATCAACACTCCCATACAGAAAGTTCACAGAACTCTTGGATCATAAATCCCAGGAATATGGACTCGAAACGAGGAGAATAGACCCGAGAAAGACCTCAATAACAGGCCCCACTACGAGAACGCGAACAAGAAGAATAGAATTAGCAAGGAAGAATTCGCCTGCGAGAATTACGGTTTCAAGCTCAACGCACAATACATCGCATGCTTAAACATGTTCTCCCGCCTCAATGACGGCAAAATAGCCAGCAGAGACAGGATAATACTCATCCCACGTAAGGCCGCCTCCGTGGTGCCCGTCAATGTCGCTCCCGATGAGCCAAGGATAAAGATGAAGTGGCTGAGGGGAGAAGCCCGCGCGTAGTATTTAAGGATACTTTCGAGACTATAGGAGCACGCGCGGGCAACCACGTCAATGGTTTTCCATAACTTCCTTATATACATTGACGTGTTTAATCGCAGTCTTTTCCCATGAAGTAGCAAGGGCATATTCTTTGAGGATATCTACGTATACCTCGTACTCTTTTCTGTTTTCCATAAAATCAATAATCTTTTTAGCAATTTCCTTTGGATCATCTGGAACTCTTATTACTAGGTCTGGTGCTATCTCATAGAGCTCTACAAGTCTATCTGTTCTAGTACCTATGATAGGCTTCATGCTTCCTAACGCTAGATGAAGTATGCCACTCACTGAAAACTTTCCAGGCCTTGACCTATAAGGCATGACGATCAAATCAACGATTGCCAATAGTTTTTCGAGTTCTTCTTTGCTTAGGAACTTATGAATGAATGTCAAGTATTTCGGAATCCTACCATCGACTTTAATGAATTCAAAGATCTTTTCACTGTATTTTCCTTGTTCTATTCCGGAAATTATTAATCTAACGTCATATCTTTGGTTTACGATCTCTATAGCTCTTACAAGGACATCAAGTCCTTTATCTATACGCAGGAATCCAGGAGATGTTATTAAAAAATCTTCATCATTAACTCCTGATAAATTTAGCTCTTGAACAACATCATCTCGAGTTATTTTTCCAATGTACTCATTTATCTTTGTCCCATGGGGAATCCTATAGAGTTTTCTAGGATCCTCTATTTGAACTAATAGTTCGAATTCTTGCAAAGAACTATGTACGACCACGGCATCTACAGCTTTTAGTAATTCAATTTGATGCTTCACACGCTCTTGATATTCATAGCTTTTGTGGTACACCGTGTGAAGCGTTACCAGTACTGAGTCAGCATACTTTTTGAGATTCTCTATTAGCTTTATGAACTTCGCAGATGAAGGAAATATTCCGTATTCGTGTTGTATATGTACCACGTTAAATGGCCCATTCTCCTTTATGAGCTTTATTAAATGGTCATATTTTGAAACCCCTCTCTGAAACGATGGTATGATCACTTCTCCAAAGCGTCCTATATATTGATCCGTGTTTTTGAAATCCTTATCTGAGAAAACATATATTTCAGAGCCTCCACAAACGTTTCTGAGGCTTTCTATTAAATATGACGTGTACTCGGCTATACCACATGGTGTAGGTGGATATGTCGTTATATATGCTACTTTCATAATAGAACACCCCCACTAAACGATAAGTGCATGTATTACCATGATCTCAACGAGAAACACTGAAATCAACAAGTATGTGATGTTAATGAATATCTGCGACTTCTTAGAAACAATGATTTCTAAATGGTACATAATGGAAAATTACTATAACATAATTCAAAAATAACCTTGACAAATATGAATCTTATCGAAATTGTTCAAATAATACTTATTCACTTTTTCTTAAGATCACTCTATTGTCGTCTTATCGAGCTCAGACATAAGAACATCCATAGGAATTTCAGCAAATCCTATGGCATAATCAGCAGCACCATATGCAATAATTAGCTTGTCATCTACCACAGCGTTCCCACATGGGAACACCACGTACGGTCTATCGCCAAATATCTCATAGAGTGCTTTGGGCTCCATTATATAATGTGGTGTCACGGCTATAGGCCTGGGACCCGTATCCTTATCGTACTTTATCATGGCAGCGAATACCCTATAACCTTCTATCTCATTGTCAATGCCATGTATAAGTATTAGGTATGTATCTCGTTCGATCTCTATTGGCGGGGCCGCCCACCCTAATTTTATCTCGAAACCCTGTGGCTCTAGCATTATCTTAGTATCTTTTACTTCTATTTCTACAGGATTCTTTTCGAAGCTCATATCAAGGAAATCATCTCTAGATATAATGCTCACAGTCAGGTAATAGCGTTCATCCATCATGTGAGGTCTATGGAATAAAAGAACGTCGCCAGTAGATGATCTAATTATGAACGCATCTTTATCACTTATAAGGATCTTCCTAAACCTTTTATCAAGCACTAACACAGCTTTTTTCTCCCACTTATTCAGTCGTTTGTCCACAGCCTCTGCGACTATTGGTAAAGTTCTCTCATATCTGATTGAAGGATTGAAGTAATTTATCCCTCGTCCCACGTATACCATAAAGACTCTTCCATCTATTTCAACAACCCTTGGATCCTCAGTACCCCAAAGATCATACCTGATCGACGGATAAACTACTATCTCCGCTGAGTAGTCTGAGAAATTCATTACGTCCTCAGAGAGATCCTCTACAGGAATCTCCATCTTTAAGATAGCACTAACGTACATAAAGTAACCAAGAATTGCTCTAGGGAACAAATAGACTATATCTCCTTTTATGACCATTGCAGGGTTAAACGCCGTAATAGGACTATCAACAAGATAGTTCCTTATGTGAATCCTATCTGGGGAGATAACACCTATTCTCTTTGCTATATCCTTTGTCTCAAATTTTCTCTTCTGAGAGAGCTCTATAGCATTCTCAGCATATTGAAACATCAGGCTTCACCTAGATGCAGTGCTATATTCTTACTTTAGTGAGTTCACTTATTTAACTGTTTACCTGTTTTTCTTTTACTTACTGTAATAGTAAAGTAATCTTTACATTCCGTTTGTCCCTACCGCTTCTTTTTGTTTAAAACTGTAGCGAATTGTGTCTACAGTAGGGACTTCCACCTCACCCACAAGGACGGGAGCAGTGCTCCAAATGGCGTATGGCACAGAGGGAAGCTCACGATGACAATGAATCCCGGCTATAGTTAGCAAAAGCTAATTATAGCTGGGAAGAGGAGCAACGCTTAGGTAGATCACTCATAATCAAAACTTTCTAAGGTAAATGGTGAAATATAGTCTCCAAGATGCTCTCTTACCTTAATAAGTCTCTTTCTTTCGGCTTCTAGCACTTCGAAGACTTCTTTAGGTATCCTTCCTCCAACATCTCTGTAGATCTTTATTATCCTATCTACTTTAGAAAGATTCTCTGGTATTCTTATCGTGAACTGTTTTTCATAGGCCTCTTTCGAGTATTCTTTATTGAGAACTCGCTTGAAGAGCTCCCTGAGATCCTCATACCTTGGGATGTATCCAATAGGAGTCCACACTGCGCCTACATCATCGTGCACTCTAAGTTCCATCCACTTAAGCCATACTGCTTTATCAACTTTGTCATTGATGTAGTTCCCGTGTTCATCCCTAAGGAAGTAGTTTACTGCGAATATCTTTGGCTTTTTCTTAAGTTTCTTACCGAATTCAAGATAGTTCCTCAAGTAATCTCCAATGTGAACTGAAAGGAAGTCTCTTATGGCCATTGGATTAAACTCCCTAACACCCTCTTTGCCGAGAGTAGCGGCTGTGGTCTCAGACTCCAAAGCAGCGCCCTTAGTGATAACACCATGTTCCCAATTGAAGGCCTCACAAACAGGGGGCCATGTGTCAGGATCCCTTCCACCAAATATTATGCCTCCTAGAGGAACTCCTTCGGGAGCGTTTAGGGCTTCTTTGTCAAGGTTCTTGAAGGCCTCTAGCCTTACAGTGAATCTTGCGTTCTTGTGAGCAGGAGGCACCTCTTTTCCATCAGGTCCTATCTTACCTTTCCACCACTTCCCTGAGAAATTCTCGCCTTCTTCTGGCAATTCTATACCCATCCCTATCCAATACGGTTTCCCATTATGTACTAATACATTTGAGAATATGATCTCATTTGGCGAATGAAGCACTTCCCATATTATAGGATCATCTACGGGATTTATTCCAGTTATTATCCCAAAAACTCCTTGTTCAACGTTTACAGCCCTTGCCTCTCCGTTTATTTCCTTTATAAATGCTAGGTCATCTCCAACGATGTTCTCGTGAGGCATAGTACATGTGGAAGTCTTCCCACACATTGATGGGAATGCTCCTGTGAAGTACGTTTTTCTACCGTTTGGACCATTTACTCTCATTAAGAACATATGTTCTGATAACCATCCTTCCATCACGGCTCTTCTTATTGTCAGCCTGAATGCCAGCTTTTTTAATCCCATGCTATTACCGCCATACTGCGTGTTCACTGAATACACGGTTTCAGACTCTAGATCTATGTATATCCTTCTCTTATCAATGTTTTTACTAGTCTTCCTCTCATCAAGCTCTCCAGCAGAATGAACGAACTTCAGGAATCTTGCATTTCTTCCCAAGCGTACGAACTCCTCATAGCCCTTCCTATAGAGTATGAATTCAGAGTGAGCTACATAGGCTGAGTCCGTCATCTGCACAGCAGGTATGGTAAACGGAGACTTATTAGGTCCTAAAACGAAGAAACAGATAAAGACTTCTTTGCCACGCATTATTCCATCCATTATCTCATATATCTCCTTAAGTCCTTCTTCTCTTGGCATCGTATTTACGTAGGGTATCTCAACACCTGAAGGCACTAAAATCTTTGTGTTCTTTCTATCTCTTGCCTGATCGAAATATCCATCAAAGTGCACAGTATGGCCAGGGGTTCTCAATGGGCTTTCTTCTCCGTATTCTATGGCCTTTTTTCTTACGTACTCCTCGTCTTCAGGGCTATCACTACACACGTATATTTTCGACGGTTTACAAAGGTCTATATACTTAGCAATAAATGCGTGAAGCTCTGGGTTATCTATCCTTGCGAGCTTTTCAAAGTGATCCCTCTTAAGTATTTTTTTCAGATACTCAAGTGCATCCATAATTCTACACCTCTCTATGTAGAGGATTAAGTATAACTTAACAGGTCCCTTAAAGTGGTTTCACAATATCCCTTTCAGTCAAGATAGCAGTGACCAATCTACTTGGTGTCACATCAAAAAGAATGTTTCTCACGGCTTTCCCTTGAACAGTCAGTTCCCTTTCCATGAGCTCCAATTCCTCTCCATGGTTTATTATGGGATGAAACTTGAACCTCTCTGCAAGAACGTAAAAAGGAACACTGTAATAATTTGCAGACAGTGCTAATAGGAACGTTCCTGCCTTATTTATTACATCCAACCTCCTCGTTATACAATCTGCACCGACAACCACGACATCAGCCCTTTTGATCATGAGACCCATTTGTGCATCTGTTATTATCTCATACTTAATTCCAAGGTCTTCAAGTTCATTTGCGAGATGTATTCCTTCAAAGTCAGGTCTTGACTCCGTTAATATAACTTCAAAGCTTATGTCCATAGATGAAAGCTTCTTAAACAGCTCCAGAACAGCAGAAGAATAAGAGTGTGTCATGAACACTACTTCTGAGGGGATCTCAATATTTTTAATAAATATTTCTGCTGTTTTTGATTTCGCGCTTTGTATCTCAGTGAGATAATCCTTTAGTCTTTTGAGAATAACGTCTTTGTCATCTATTTCCCTCACAAGCTTCATAACGTGGTCTGATACGTTATATATTGGCGCAACAGTAGGAAAAAGTCTCACAATTTCATTAGACAGTCTAACAATCTCCTTATTACTTATGTTCTCTTCTATAAGTGCAATATAAAACTCAACACATTTCTCAGCAAGATAACTTGCACCCTTTATCTTCTCAGAGATCATACTGTTCAGAATCTCCTCAGCTCTTTGAGGCAACTTTAATAACATTTCTAGACCTCCTGACGCACTATCTTGCTTTCTACGAATGCAATTATGGACGTAAGAAGTGGTACAACAAACCCGAATGCTACTATAGGATATAGGACTAGTCTAATATCTGCCTCGTAGTATATGCTTGTCCCTTGGTACTCTATATATCCACTCACGATCCCTCCCTTTAACACTGAAAGAAATACATACAGTATAATCACTCCCTGAAACATCAAAACAAGAATACGCATAGGGGTTCTTCCTGAAACCCTATCAACAAAATATATGAAGAAGAATGCCACAAAACCTCCATAAAAAACCGTATGTGGCATGGGTATGTTCTCTACAAACAATGAGAGAACCATGTAGGGGATGTAAACGAATCCCAAATACGCTATCGTAGAATCCACAAGAGCCAATACAAGAGCTTTCACAACAGTTCTCAGAGGAGATCTCACTTCCTTATCTTGCATGTCTTCTTCACTCTCCCAGTCAAAGTATTGGCACTTCAAATGTCATTTTAAATGGCAAGAACCCAGAGATATTCATTCTTATGGAGACCCTCGCTGTAAAGGACTTTGGAAAACCCTTTAAGTATAGTGTAAGGTTCCTTTCAACACTCTCTTGTGGAGATAAACTCCCAATGTACACCTTGATGATCTTGCTATATGTCCTGTCGTCAATTGTCGTATAGTTACACTGTATTTCGACAAATATATCTGTTATTTTTACCCTCCCGTTGTTAAACCCACACACTGTGAAATTTATCACAATACTGTCATTTTCAAGCCTTGATATTACTATGTTCCTAAGAGATATGTCAAATTTTCCACCCTTGGCATCCTCAATGAAAGTATATAGTGGATATCCTATTACTACAAGGGATATTATCATAATAGTAGCAGAAGTAACAGACAAGAAGGTAGTATACCTCACAGGATCACCTACAGTGCTTATTAACTTATTTTCATGAGAAGTTGAATTCCCCTATAAAGCAGTATAGAGCCTATCCAGATCATGATAGATAGAAATGCAAGTCTTAATCCATAGTAAAGTATCAGTGGGGTTACATCGGAGACAAGGTCTTCTATGCTGTTGAGTTTTGGAAGAGTCTCTTTTGTTATTGTGTTATACTCTTTATATGCTAGAATCCCAGAAAATATCAGCACTGCAAGTCCTACAACTACTAAAAGTATTGTGAGACCAATTCTGAAAGTAGCCTCCTTATCAGATTCTGACAAAAGTTACACCTCCTAAAGCCTTGCGGAACTGTTAAATATTTTGATAGGTAAATATGGAACGACTTTATACAATGAAAGAAACCATGCCTATCCCAAATGTGGCAGAGGATAAAGCACCGAAAGGGGCAGGCATAAGCCCATACCCAAGGATGTGGGATTTTCCTTCCCCAATGAAGATTTGGAAGGAATTAATCCTCCAATCCTAAGGGGGAGCAAGGTTACCCTGAATGGGGGCGAGACCAATGACTTGCTCCCGATGGTTGAGGCTGATGTGCCCTAAGGCGGATGCTCGCTCATCAATGCGGACATCCGCTGAACCCCTTTGTGTTAATCTCCTAAGTTTCTAATTTTTCTTTTACGTTAAACATCACTTAACTTTTACGGGTACTTTATAGTACGTCTCAAGAATCATCCTGTCTTCGGAGCGAACACGTCCTTTTGACACTTCGATGACAATACACTTCCTTGAGAATTCAAGGATTTCCATCTTAACTTTTCTATGTTCAAAATATTCGTAAATACTTACCTCGTCTCTCAGCGTGTAGTTTCCACAAGGTCCATGACTGCACAGATTACAACCCATTCCATGAGAGATTATATTCGCTGAACAAGCAAATGGAAAGGTTTTTAGACCAACGTCTAGCGCAATACTTTCTATTTTTCTTTTTATATCGTTAGTAAATACTGAAACTTGATCGGACTTGTCTTTGAACTCCTTTCTTAACATCCTCTTGAGAAGCTCATCTTTTAAATTAAATCTCTCTGAGAGTATTCTAAAAACACGTGGAGTGACCCTTAACGATCCCAACACTATACCCTGCACGCCAGCATCTTTCAGACCTTGCAACAGAGTTTCTATGTCTTCTTCAGTTATTCTCGGAACTATGGGTCTTATGAATCCTACTGTCTTTATTCCGACATTACTGAGTTCTTTTAAGCACATAACCCTGTCTTTAACTGCTACTTTAGGTTCAAGTACTCCAGAATATGATGAAAAACTCATGAGAAAGCTGATATCCTTGTCAAAGTTAAGCAATCTATAAGGATCCGATGGACATAACTTTGCTGATATTTGAATGGGATTTCTTAACCATGTTGAGACATGTTCTATGAACTCGTATGTTTTCTCCTCTAATTGCGGTAAAAATGGTTCTGTTATCGATCCCACAGCTATGAGAGTCTCCTTAGGAAGAAAATATTTATTAATAAGTAAGGCATAAACAAGCTCCATTCCAGAGAGCTTTGATTGTGTAACCGTGGTTATCCCCATATCGTAAACATAACAGTAAACGCATCCCAGCGAACATCCATATCCTGGATGTATTGTCATCCCGCAAAAGATCGGTCTCCTCCTACTATGTTCATCCTTCTTGACTTTTTTCATGTCCACGTTCTTCTTAAGATCTTTAAGCAGAGACTCTTTAAGGGATAACAGATCAACAAGTTTGTAACCCTGCATACCCATCAATCTAGTGTTATGTTATTATGTTCTTGTATAATTTATTATGCACAACGCTTATTACCAATTCTAGGGCACACTAGAATATGCACGAAGGATGCTAAACCTAAGACCCATCTATAAATAAGCAATTATACACATGGTGATACCGCCATGAAGATCCTTACGTTCTCCATTGGAAACAGCATATATGGGATTGACATAAAGTATGTAAGACAAGCTCTTTTCAGAATAGAGATTGAGGAATATTACTCTGGAAAAGAATACATTCTCGGGGTTGTAGACATAAAGGGAACCTTATATCCAGTAGTGGACTTTGGGAAGCTTCTCAAAGGAAAAGAAAGCACTGGAGAATATTTCATAGTCCTTACTACATCCAACGGAGGACTCGTTGGAAAGGTTGATGCCATATTAGGAATTACAGATATTAGCGAAAGAATACTTGATTCTCAGATGAATATCTCAGAAACACTGAATCCCTATATTATAGGTGCTGCTAAGGTTAATAACAAAGTAATATTCATCGTAGATGTAAACAAGATCCTTACTATTATATGACAATAGCTCATGGCTTTAAGATTATTTCATCAAAAGAACATAAAGGACACGTTAATACCATCGAAAACCCTTAATACTCTTGAGATTATCGCTGCTGCAACAGAGCACTCTCCAGACACGAACAATTACCGCATTCTAGAGTCTCACAGCTTTCCTTTATGTACATTTTATTGTAAAATTGTGTATAGGATAACATTATATATTACACTATTTTTGATAAATATGTATGAACGTTCGCGTGATAGTCGATGAGATAATTAAATTTATAAAAGAAGAGGTTGGATCTAATCTTGCTATATCAGCATTATCTGGAGGAGTTGATAGTACTACTGCCACAGTACTCGCGAGGAAGGCACTGGGGGAGAAAGTAATCCCAGTATTCGTAGATACAGGACTTCTTCCTTATGGAGAAATAGGACACATAAAAAAGCTTTCGAGAGATCTAAACATACCAGTAAAAATAATCAATGCATCGAACGAGTTTTTCAGAGCTTTAAAAGGAGTTACAGACCCGGAATTAAAGAGGAAAATTATTGGAGAGACTTTTATAAGAGTATTTGAGAGAATAGCTGAAGATCACGGTGCAAAGTGCCTCATACAGGGAACAATAGCTCCTGATTGGATAGAAAGTAAAGGAGGAATAAAAAGCCATCATAATGTTGGAGGCCTTCCAAAGGAAATTAAGCTTAAGATCGTAGAGCCACTTAAAAACTTCTATAAGGATGAAGTACGTGAGATAGCACGCTATATTGGAATCCCAAAATATGTAATCAATAAAAAGCCTATTCCAGGACCTGCTCTTGCTGTAAGAATCCTTGGAGAGGTTACCCCTGAAAAAATTGAAATAGTAAGAAAAGCTACGAAAATAGTCGAAGAAGAAATGATGAAAACTGGATTAGATTTCTGGCAAGCTTTTGCAGTTTTATTACCAATAAGAACGGTAGGGGTTCGAGGAGATATAAGAGCATATGAGTGGACTATAGCTGTAAGAATAGTAAATTCTACAGATGGAATGACAGCAAACTTTTCAAAGGTCCCATGGGAGGTCCTTGAACGTATTTCATCTAGGATAACATCTGAGGTTCCACACATTGGAAGGGTACTTTATGACATAACAAACAAGCCTCCTGCAACTATAGAGTTTGAGTAGGGTGATGAAATTCATGGAGATAATTATAGTAGACAATGGAGGACAATACGTTCACCGTATTTGGAGAAGTCTTAGAGAAATTGGCGTAAAGGGTAAGATCGTAAGTAACACAACTCCCCCTGAAAAAGCAATAACATCAGATGTCATTGGAATCATACTCAGTGGAGGTCCTGATATAAAAAAATCAGGGTATTCAGAAGATTACTTAGAGTACTGCATTGAACATAATCTTCCTATACTTGGCATTTGCCTTGGGCATCAAATAATAGGTAGATATTTTGGTGCTGAAGTGGGAAAAGGGTCCAAGGGCGAATATGGATCGACTTTGATAAAAATATTAGAGAAGAAGTATCTTTTTGAGGGTTTTCCAGACAAAATCTCAGCTTGGGCCTCACATATGGACGAAGTAAAGGATGTTCCAAAAGAGTTCCTCCTAACAGCGACATCAGATGTGTGTCTTGTCGAAGGAATGCGCCACAAGAGGCTACCCATATTCGGCATTCAGTTTCATCCAGAGGTGTCTCATACGCCGGATGGAAAGAAGATCTTGAGGAACTTCTACGAAATATGCCGTTTTAAGCTGTTTTTGTGGTAGTTTAATATATAGAAGGGATTGTGTAATTGTTGTGGCTAGTATGGAGACCCCCACTGCAGGAATCTGCTAATACCCAAAGGGGCAATTAATGAAATACCCCCAATGCAATCTTATCAAGGATAGAAATCTCATAGCCATCGTGAACCCTCGGATGCGAGACATTAGAGACTCCCCCGAAGGGATTGGAGATCCCGAGGGAAATCTCCCAATGAAGGGCCAATGAAGACCAACCCCTACGGGATTATCCTCCTCGAGAAGCAGAGACTGGGAGTAAAATTTCACGAGATCACACTAACTCCCCCGGAGGGAGAACCCCTACACGAAAAATGAGGTAAGACATTAATGTTAACGACGAGCTCTCACAATTACTTCTCCTTCCATAATAACTGAAACGAGTATAGAAAAGCCAAAGGACATTAAAAGAGAATCTCTGTTCACCCCCATACCAATTATTGAAGCCAAGAACACCAATGCTAGGAAGTATGATATTATAAAAAGGAATAGAAGTTCTCCGTAGCTTCCTGTCTTGATAGGTCCATGAACTTTTCCCCTTGGATAGAACCAACAAATGCCACTTGGAGTAAGCGAATCAGAAATCATATGAGACGAATATCCTATGGCCACCAGAAAACCCATCTCAAAGGCCTTTTCAGGATATCCTAAATAGTATACGATGAAATATGTGCTGAGAGAAACTATGAGAAGTGCATATATGCTGTGAAAGATACCTCTATGTTCTACCATCATGCCTATTTTTTCAAGTCTTAAAGCTTTTGAGATCTTGGATCTTGGATGATCTATGTCGGGAACAAGGGACGCTAAGCCCACTAAGATCAAGTACCCTATGTCATATGGTAATAATCCCAAGTGTACTGCAAGGAAGTAAAGGAAGATTCCGAAGATCATGTGCGTGATCCACATCATATATATTTCCTCACTTCTCAAGGACTTTATAGCTCTTAACTCGTATGCATCCCCAGTTAAGACCCTTCATCACTTCGTAGTCTTCTATGACTAATTTCTTTTTGAATATTGGTCCGTCAAGGACCAGAGTCTCGAACTCTCCTCCTTCACCAGCAACATGTGTTCCAAAGTGTCTGTTTACTTCTATAAGCTTCTCAAGGACGTTTTCATCTATTATCTTTCCGAGAAGGCCTTCAAGGCCTAAACCATAAACTCCAATGATCATGACTCTGAATCCATCAGAGATGATATTCCTCAAATGATCTACTGGATCACATCCCCATAGCGGAACGTACATCTCAAGTCCGAGATCATCACATATCTTCTCTAGACGCGTTTTCTGATATTTAGATGCTATAGCACCTGCTACTATTCCATCTATATTTAAATCTATTAGGAAACTCTTTAGTTCATCTACCTCTTTTTCTTTAACTCCCGAGACCTCCACAACTATCGGTCTAAGGCCAATAGCTTCTGTTATCACAGGAGCTAAATGTGCATTCGGATAATGGAACATATAGGAATCATCTCTCCTTGGAATGACATTTATTCCATACACAACATTTAACCTGTTTTTTATAGCGAGATATGTCGCATAAACAGAATCTTTACCCCCAGATATCAAACTTGCATAGATTTTCGACATGTTTTATCCCTCGAAATAATGAAAAATGCAGTCAGAAAACCAGCAGCTCATCACACATCAGTAGCGGCCATCTTCATCATCCTGCACGTCTGATATTACTCTTGAAGCAATATTACATCTTTAGGATCGAAATACACCCTGATAACATCTCCAAGTCTTATAGGCTCTTTAAGGTCTGGAACCCTCACAAAGAAGAACATATCGTGAAGTTTAATAACGATTTCCACAAAGAACCCGTAGTACTCTATGAGATCCACTCTTCCCTCAAGCATCTGAGCACCATCGAATGGTCTTAAAGAAACTTTTTCAGGTCTTATAGAGAAATATATTTCCGAGTAATCACCTACAATGTTCCCCACGGGGACTCCTTTTACGACCTGCCCAAGAACCTTAAGTGTAGCCTTCCCGTCTTTTATCTCAATAATCTTCGCTGGAAGTATGTTGTTTTTACCCATGAAGTCAGCAACAAACTTCGTCTTTGGTCTTTGATATATCTCCCTTGGAGTTCCCACCTGCTCTATGACCCCAAAGTTCATCACGGCAATTCTGTCAGAAAGGGCCATGGCTTCTTCTTGATCATGGGTTACGTATATGACCGTTATATCGAGTTCCCTTTGGATTCTTTTTATTTCACTTCTCATCTCAATTCTTAGTTTTGCATCAAGATTACTCAATGGTTCATCAAGTAATAAGATCTTTGGTTGGACAGCAAGCGCTCTTGCCAGTGCAACTCTTTGTTGCTGTCCTCCAGAGAGCTGTGTTGGATAACGATCTTCGTATCCTTCAAGCTTCACAAGCTCTAGTGCCTTCTTTACTCTTTCCTTTATCTCATCCTTAGGAACTTTTCTGATCTTCAGACCGTATGCTATGTTCTCATAGACTGTCATATGAGGCCACAATGCGTAGTTCTGAAACACAAGTACTGCTCCCCTTTCATATGTCTTGAGATCTGTGACGTCGTTATCATCGAAGTATATCCTTCCCTCATCAGGATATTCTAAACCTGCTATAATCCTGAGGAGTGTTGTCTTACCACATCCTGAGGGTCCTAATAAAGTGAACAGTTCTCCGTGCTTTATCTCAAGTGATACTCCCCTAAGAGCCGTTACCTCTCCGAACCTTTTGACAACGTCCTCTATTCTGACATTTACCAAGACGATCACCCTCACGTTATCCCTATGAACGCGTATCTCTGCTTGGTTATTATCGTGGACAATATGATTGCACTGATCTGAACTACTATAAGTATGAAACCAAGAGCAGCAGCCATATGAGCAGACCCTGCAGCGCTTACAATAAGATCCCTCATGTATGCTGTCATAGGAGCCTTTGACATCTCCAAAGACCCTATTGTTATGCTCACACTTGTTTCGCTCATGGCATAGACAAAACTGAGCATAGCTCCTCCAAGGACGTTCATAGAGATTAAGGGCACTAAGATACTCATGACAGCCTTCCATCTCGGCATTCCAAGGTTCATAGCAGCTTCTTCTAGTGAAGCATGAACTTGCTGGATTCCAGCATATATTGACCTGGCTGTGAAGGGCATACGTCTTATGCTATAGGCTATTATGAGTATTGGTCCTGGATTAAAACTCACAGAGAGAGGATTTAATATAGAGTCCCTTGGGGTAACGCTTGCGAAGAAGTAGAAATATCCTACGGCAATTACAATCCCTGGAACTGCTAATGGAAATACTGTTAGTGCTTCAACTATAGGAGACAGTATCCCACGGAACCTATTCGAGACATATGACGCCATTATCGAGATTATTACTATTATAATTATTGCCGTGAACGCATAGATAATACTATTTATTACGTATCCCCTTACGTCAGGATCCAGCACTATCTGAGATATGTGCTCAAGAGTAAATCCTCTTGGATATGGCGTTCTCGACCATTCCTTAGAGAACGCTAGGAGAATCACACCCACCTGAGGGAGTATCGTGAAAAGCACGAGGGGAAGAACTATCGCATATATGATCACATACTGCCACCACTTGGGCTTGAATGTCCTGACGTACCAGCGACCTCCCTTGCTCATCATTGCGTATTGTCTCAGGCTTACGTACTTCCTTATCAGGGCAAATGCGGCAAGGGATATTGCAAGTAGTATTATAGCAAGTGCTGCTATTTCAGGCGATCTATATCCAGTTTCACTGAGAAATTTGTCATAAACCTGATAAGTTATGAGCTTCTTGGCTATGGATGAAGAATGAAATGCTATAGGAGCGCCGAGATCTTCTAAGGAGAATATAAACGTCAATGTTGCTCCTGCAGCTATTCCAGGAAGTGCTAGAGGAAATGTTATCGTCCTAAAGAGCCTAAACCCTTTACTCCCTAAATTCTCAGCTTGTTCTTCAAGTGACGGATCTATGTTCACGAAGCTTGCATATGCATTAAGATATACGATTGGATAATATGCTATAGACTGGGCAATGATTACTCCAACTAGGCCATCAATTCTTATTGGTTTTGGAAGTATTCCTATAAGGTCATGAAGTATCCAATTGAATATCCCATTCTCCCTGAAGATAAGTTTCACAACATATGCATTAACAAACGGGGTCACGAGAAGAGGCACTATAAGTAGTACCCTGAATATGTTCTTACCAGGAAACGTGTATCTATACATGATATACGCTAATACAACTCCAATTATCGTGGCGAATATCGTGACAAGCACCGCTACGATTAACGAGTTCAAGATCACTCCAAAGTCAAGGCCCTCTATGTATATATACTGAGGAGTGTCCACGTATATTGATCCTTGGGGTTTCAGTCGCACATAAAACTCTTGAGAGAATATGCTCTCAAACCAATGCAAGGAAAAAGTGCCATTATATGTAAACGCTATCTTAAGCATTTCTGCTAGGGGCACAATCAAAAAAATGAAAATATAGGCAAGAGGGATTATGTAAGAAACTATTGCAAATAGGTCAAAGTGCGGCGTTCCAAATATGTTTTCAAGGACTTTTCTGTATCCAGCCTTCTTCACTACTGTGGCCATTCTGCTGTTCACCCAGTAATGGACTTAAGTTCATTCAAAACTTCATTATACTTCTGCTCTGCAGCAGTTCTCCAAACACTAAGATAATCATCAGGATTATTCTTCACGTACTCATTGTTTTCTTTAGCCCATTCAAGGGTGAACGTTACTGTTTCACCTGTCCTTGGATCTTTGAACGTCAGCAGATCTGTCAACTTCTTCTTAAGTTGCTCGAATTGATCATCAGTTATCTTGCCGTTCCTCTTTGCTTCAACAAGTTGTACCCAAACTGAATGCAGGAGATCATGCATGTCAACTAGCGTGGCCTTAAAGTAGTATTGCATTGTGATCTCTACCATTAGGGCTAGAGTATCATTGAATGGTATTGCACTGACATTCTCAAGATTATCATAGGCCTTCTTAAGATCACTTCTCTGCTGACCCTCTGGTGTATTGAACACCTCTGGATTTATAGGCATTCTGTTCACCTGTGGGTCAAGCCAGATCTTTTGACCCTCGGGAGATAACACCCAAAGTATGAATGCTTGTGCTGCTTCCTTATGTGGAGCATTCTTCACGAGGGCTATTGGGTCTGCATTTACTATGGATTGTCCACTTGGAACCACATACTCACATGCTGGGTTCGATTTCATAGCTGTGTATCCGTAGAAGTCTATAGTCGTTCCTACGGCTATCTCTCCTGCAATAACACCCTCACGTACAGAATCACTTGCATCGTATATCCTAGCATTAGCAGCCATGAGTGTCAGTATTCTCCAACCCTCTTCCCAACCAAATGCTTGAAGTATGATTTCAAATATCCTAGTGTTACTTGTTGACTTCGTTGGATCAGCAGTACCTACCTGTGGAGGTTCTAGAGCAAATGTCTCAGAAGCCAAGTCCTCCCACTTTTCTGGCTTTGGAAGGCCAAGTTGTAAAAGTTTATCGTGGTTTACTGTAAAACCAAATGATGATAGGGCAGCCCCTACCCAGTATATTTTTCCGCTCTCATCAGTTCTCATTGTTGGGAATCCAGCAAACTTCTTCGGAATGTGCTGTTCTATATACTGTAGGAGCTCCGGCATGTCTAAAGGTTGCAGGTATCCTTCTAAGTATAGATCATCGAATACAGTAGGCCCTCCTCCCCATGCAACGTCTGCAGCACCTTCTTCAATGCATGTTTTCCATTCTCCTGGAGTCGTGTATTTGAATTTTATGTCCCCAATATGGTACTTTTTGGCAATATCGCTGGATAAGAACGCCTGCTTAACCTTCATCTGTATTGTCGTATCGTGTCTCGTTAGAATAACGAGTGTTATTTCTTCTTCTTGTCCTCCGCCTACACACCCTGCAAAGCTGCTCACTAGCAATATGGAAACCACAAGTAGTGGCCATAAAATCCTCTTAGTCATAGCGTCAGTCACCTCTAAGGTTTTCAAATAACTAAATAAACTAAATATAATATAACCAAGTATTACTTAAGATAATTTCATCAGTTACTAGTAGTTGCTCGAGGTTGATCAAAAGTCTCTGGAAAGGATCGCACTCTATGGAACTTCCAGGCCCATAATTTGAACAGTTTTCATCATTTATGGAGGCAATAATTATTTTCTTCTTATTGGCTAAACTGACCTCCTCTCCGCCTTTTAAGGCGGGAGTGGGCTAAGGGGTAGTCTTACTCCCGTTACTCCTATCCCCGTGCTGGACTCCCCTTGTGGAGGATATTAAGAGCGAAGCTTGGATCAATTTTGTCAGCTTAGTTTTCACATCCTTTGTGGGCTGAAAGCCTCGCCCTTCAGGACGGGGAGAAGGTCAGGTAACTCTACACGTCATCAAAGCGAGCATCTAATCCGAGATCTTCCTTCCCCTTCGGATCTTTATTCTCACCCTCATTAAGGGAAGGAGGCTTTATCGATTATGAGCAAGCAAATATTCACATTTTAAACTTAACTATTTGCTCAATAGCTTGTAGCAATCAATATAGCCACGAGCATCTAGCCATGAGATGTCTTAAATCCAATATTTACTACTAAAACTAACTTTTTCTCAGCCCTAAAGAGCAAAGGTTCTAGCAAAGATATTTTCATATATCCTCAGCTTAGTTCTGTTCTGGTTCTCCGCTACCTTTGAAGCGGGTAGAAATTTCGATAGCAGAGAACATTCCTTCCTCAGGTTTCATTGGAGGGCTTTTGGAAGGAATGGGGAGGTTTGTGACAACTCACAAAAGGAGCCTTATAGGATGACTTTTTCCATATTAGCTAAATGGCTATCAGAGTAAAAAGTTAAATCACTTATATTAAATTAAAGGTTTGAACGAATTCGATATTTGGTAATCAAGCTAACACAATTACAGGTGATGAAATTGATAACGAATCCATTTGAATACGCCATTCTTGCAGGGAAGCTTCTTACAGGAACACATGATGTCTATGAGGATGTTTTCATAGTGATAAAAAATGGGAAAATACAGAAGGTCACTGACTCATGGAATGGACCATATGTGGATTTTTCAAATGCAACTATCACTCCGGGATTCATAGAACCATACTCAAAGCTTGGAATAAAATGGTCAATACATGGAGAATTATTCTCAGATTCAAGATCAATAATATTAGATCCAGATTATTATGTTATCGATGGATTAAACTACTCAGATCCTTCAATAAGAGATGCCAGGGAGTTTGGAGTTACAACAGCATATATATCCCCTGGAGGAAAGTCTGTGAGACTTGGAAGAGGTGCTGTAATAAAGACTATGGGAGCATCACTTTTACATCAAAGTTTATACAAAAAGACCATATTAGAGATCTTGCTAGAATCTCCTGACGAATATTATGAAAGTGATCTCAGGATGAACATCTTGAGAGAATTCAGAAAGCTATATGCAAATGATAAGAAGTTCAGATCAATTTTGGGTAACGCTGATAGAGTCTTCGTTGTTGCAATGTCCTATGAGAGTATAGAAACTGCATTGAACCTTGCACAGGAGTTCAAGTTCCTAAACAAACTTACCATTGTAGGAGCTCCAGAGGCTATTAAAGTAGCTTCCTATATAAAAGAGTTCAATATCCCTATAGTATATGGTCCATTCTGGATAACAGATCCACTATATCTTGATAGATGGAATTTTAATAACGTTGTTAGACTCTACCGGATGGGAATCACAGTTTCATTATCAACTTTTCACCCACTTATGGACATAAAGCTACTTCAACTTGCACCTGCACTGGCTATAAGATATGACCTCAATGAAAAAGAGGCAACAAGTATATTTTCCCATAATGCAGCAGTAGCACTTGGGATCCAAAATATCGTGGGAATAATCTCGCCAGGAAAAGATGCAGATCTCGTGGTTTGGGAGGCAGAGGCCTACGACATGAAGGAGGGTATAAAGGAAGTATATATACGTGGGGTTCGAGTCAGTAGGACTGTATCTATCCCTCAGTGAATCACAAGAAACGGTACTGGAATGAAGCATAATATGAATATTATTACCGAAAGTATTCCTACAGCTATTGTTCTCTTATCTAAGGGACTAATATCGTTTAACGGTGGTGGATGGACAACACCGCCGAGGAATACTATTAGAAGAAGGAATATCAGCCACGGTGGATAGTATATTGACGCTAGGAACATTATAAAGAGTGTTATATATCCGAAGTACTTCTGATAGTCCTTAAATAGTCCTCTAAAGATGTGACCGCCATCTAGTTGACCGATGGGAAGTAAGTTTATTCCAGTAACTAAAATCCCTATCCAACCTGCAAATGCTAGAGGATGTATGAGGATGTTCTCCGGTAGCTTCATGAAAATGTAGATTAATTCAAATAGAAGTGATGGTACAAGTGCTATGACAGACTCTCCTTCTTGTGGATGAATAACCACGGGATTCATTTTCATAAGATAAAGTCCTAAAATTGTTACGAATACAGCTATTACAAAGCCTAAAATTGGACCTGCAGCTCCTACAAGGATGAGTTCTTTCCTAGTTTTCATGGGCTCTCTAACGCTTATAAAAGCCCCCAGAGTGCCCAACGAAAGATAACCTGTGGGAGGTACAGGAATGAAATAAGGTAAGGTTGCATCTAAGCCTAGCTTCTTCGACATCAAATAGTGTCCGGTTTCATGTATTCCAACAATAGCAAGAAGAGGTATTGAGAAATAAAGGAGTCCATTAAATAAGTTCTCGGCCTTCAAGGCTTCCATATAAAGATCCTTAAGGGTTGAGGGGAGTGTCAGACCTTTAAGAGTATAATAGTAGCCGACCCAGTTTATCGCACCTGCGAGTGTCGTCGTTATGATCGTCACAATAAGAAGTATGATGTTCAAGGAAAGGCTCCTTTTTCTCCTCTTTATGGGGCGTACTAATTTAAGGAAAATAATTCTATCGAACTCTTTTCCTTCTCTTAATACGGGAACATATTCTCCAGAAAACACTCTGATAATCTCTTCGTATATTGTGTTAAATATTTTATTAAGCTCCTCTGGATCTTTGTATCTGAACCTGTCATAGACCTCTAGGTCAAAGACCATGCTACCATCATGCCTATAGGCTCTAGAGATTGTAAAATACCTAGAAAGAATATCTTTCGCCTTCTCAAGCTCAATATCCTCATATTCCCAAGACTCTCCTGGAAATTCTTCCCACATGATCCCTCAACTCTTTAGGTGTAAACACCCAAAGTCTCCATATGTCAAGCTGTGATTTCCTAAGAGATCTTGCCAAGCTGGAGACTTCGTACAGGGATTTCATCTCGCCATCTGCTGTCATGACTTTCAACCGGATTTCCTTATCGACGTGTAGTGGTGAAGCATCTACAATGACGTAGTTTTCTTCTATCCCACACTCCTCTGCAATTTCTTCCTCCAGTTTTTCTGTCATCTTCTTAGTGATAAGTTCTCTTTTTAAGTCTTCTGGTACACTTGTCCATCTCAGCTCAAGAGCTCTCTTGTAGAGTCTTCTTTCGTAGATCCTCTGGACGATCTCCCTGCTGAAATTCGTGCCCTGTTTTAATGTCGCCCAGAATTCATAATCGTCAAGTCTTGTAAGGTCATTTATATCAGCCTCACCGCTTTCAATAAGGTCTCGAATAGCTTTTCTAAGCATACCCTCGGAAGCCCTTGTAACATGATGCAAGTAAACACGACTGTACATAATGTGTCTCGCTATGAGAAATCCTTCTATTGCTGTTAGTCCCTTTTCATGTACTACAAGCTCAGAATCCACTATATCAAGCACTTGAAGGATTCTGTGAAAGTCATATGTGACCCCCACTCCCGTATAGTGTGCATCTCGAAGTATGTAATCCATTCTATCAGCATCTATCTCGCCAGATATTATGAAACCATAGTCTCCCTTGCCTTGTATGTATTCAATTACCTTCCTGACGTTTACACCATACTCAGAGAGTATATCGTTTATCTCACTATTCTTAATAATCTTAATACCTTCCTTAGTATGATTCCATTTAGCATTAGGGAGCTCCTCTAGAAGATGTGAGTAAGGGCCATGTCCTATGTCATGTAACAAGCCTGCCATGGCTATTTCAATTAAGATATCCTCCAGCTCGAACTTTTTTGCCATCTTTTCTGAAAGAAGATATACTCCAAGAGAATGTTCAAATCGTGTGTGGTTTGCCCCAGGATATGCTAAATAAACAGTCCCAAGTTGTTTTATATGTCTTAGCCTCTGATATTCTCGTGTGTCAACTACAGAGATCACAGGCTCACACAACCTTATGACTCCGTATATAGGGTCAGATATCTGCTTGCACTCCTCCTTACCAGAAAGCTCTCTCAACTTCAGGAGCCTCCACGTTAGGGCTTTTTCACATATATTCTAGTTCTTATACCCAGTTCCCCCATGAAGAAATCAAACTTCTCTCTCATTTCTTTCGGTATAAACTCTGACTTTCCAAGGATTAATATCCCCTCAGGCTTCAGCACACTATATACCTTGCTGAGCATTTTCAATATGCTATCACTTGAATAATATATAAGGACGTTCCTCAAGAGTACCATATCAAAATAATCATTTGGATAATCTGCATCAAATATATTTTCATACTTAAATACTACCATTCGGGCTATTTCTTCGCTTATCTTCACATATTCCTCAGACACTACATGAAAATACTTTTTATACTTATCAGGGATATTTTTAATGACTGTTATCGGATAAACCCCAGAGTGCGCTATTCTAAGTGCGTTTCTATTTATGTCGGATCCTATGATCATGGCCTTGTACGGGTTTTCTCCTCTCGACTTCAAGTACTCATATAATATCAGGGCAATAGAATACGTTTCTTCTCCCGTTGCACAGCCAGAACTCCACACTCTTATGGCTCCATGTGTCTTGTCATATATCATTTGTATGACGTCTTCCTCAATGGCTTTAAAAACGTCAAGATCCCTAAAAAATTCTGTGACATTTATCATCAACAAACTAACTACTTTTTCATATTCACGTTCCAAGTTATCTAGTGCGTATTTACAGTACTCTTCTGGGGTCATACCAAGCTCTATGGCTCTGAACATCAGTCTTCTCTTTACGAAGGAGTCCCTGAATTTTGAAAGTATTTTCCTGTCATCTACTCTCTTAAGCTCATAAAGTACATAATCAAAGCTCAAGTTCTGGTCTTCTGTTGCCATTAGTACATACACCCCAAACGCATAGAAGCCCATTGATGTTCAAATACCACGAAGCACAGACCACTCATTTAAAGAACTCCTCATCAAAAGTAAAGGGCATTTGTATTTTTACACATGATAACTTGTTGTCATAGTTTTAAGAGTCAGATTCTGCCGGAGTCATCATTGCCTAACGGCTCAGAGATCACCTCCTTCATCCTCCTAAAGGTATATTCCTCAAAAACCTATAAAATGATTATTACTCAAGTCTTATCCCTCCTGACAGGCACTTGTATCTCCGTAATATACTCATTAGGATTACTTGTCTCGAAAAAGTCTACAATGTACACTATCCTATAACTTTTTGAAAAACTCACTCCTTTTCTCTTTAGGGTCTCATATAAAAGTTTTATTTTGTCCTCAAGTCCCTCATATTTCCCTTTATGTACAATATATGCTACGTATTCTCCAGAGATCTCCTTTACCTTAACCTCCTCATCTTCTTCAGGCTCTTCTCCCTCAAGTAGAGGTATACATGCCTCTGCATCCACCTTATTACCAAAATCCTCATGAATTATTACAAAATGTGGATCCCCTACTCCAATTATCCTGTCAAATGCCCAGCACAGTAAGTCATCAAGGAGATCTAATATTTTATCCTTTGGCACAATCTTCCTCGAACTTATGACCCTTACAGGGCTCGTCTCCTTGAAATCAATCTTAAGTTGTCTCATGCCCTTCCACCATTTTCTACTCATAAAGCACTACTAAGGAAACTCATCTCCCTTTTAAAGATTCCTAAAGGCCTAACTTATATTTACCTTAAATTAGGTATTATACTATGAAAAGATCTCAGTATCTCAAAATTATATAGGAGCATCAGCTTTTGATTTCTGGAAAAATTGCTCTATGATGAAACCTGGGGTATCTGAAAGATGATGAACGCTGGAGAATCTGAGAGAATAATTGAAAAAGAAAGTCTTCGTGCAAAGGACTATCTCTTATCAAAAGTTGAGAGAGTGCCATTTGGTGTTGGGTCAATAGACGATATGCTTGGTGGTGGTATAGAGGTAGGAGTCATAACAGAGGTCTATGGAGAAGGGGGTGTAGGCAAGACTAACCTCGCACTTATGCTTGCAAAGACTACTATAAAGCTCGGAGGCACATGCGTATATATAGACTCTGAAGGGCTTTCTCCCGAGAGATTCTCTCAGGTGTTTTCTGATGTAGACTCTGATATGTTAGAGAATATGTACATAATAAAAGCAGATACTATAGACAAACTCGAGAGAATAGTAGTACTTGGTCTAAAAATACTAAAATACTCAGAAGGCAAAAAGACACTCATAATAGATTCATATGGGATGATCTACAGAAAGGAAATGGGATACAATAGGTCTCCCCAAGACATCCTCAGGAAATCTTATCCTCTCTTTAATATAATACATAAGAATGCTGAGAATTACAATATAGCCGTCTTGATAACAAACCAAGTGTACACTGACGTTAGCTCTGATTCCTCAGGCAGTATACTTAGCCTAGGAGGAAAGGTTTTGAGCCACATAGCGAGGACTAGGATAGAGGTTCGAAGGCTTGATATGTCTCCAGGATATAGGGTTGCTCTTCTCGTAAAACATAGATCAAGACCAGAGAATCTAAAGGCATATTTTAGGATCGTAGACAACGGTATAGAAAGTATTTCTCCAAAAGAAATACCTGAAACTTTCTGATTTTAAGAAATTATAACAAGCAATCTTACTTTTGGCCCAACACCTCTCTATTAACGATTCCCAGAGGAACCTTTCCAAGATAGAAGTCCACTACATTCTTGGCGGCAATATAAGACGAGTTTCTTAGGGCCTCTCTTGATGTGCCAGCATAATGCGGAGTCAATATCACATTGTCAAAACTCAGAAGCTCGTTATCCTTATTTATAGGCTCCTTCTCGAACACATCAAGCGCTGCACCCCCAATTATGCCCTCCTTTAATGCTTTGACTAGATCCTTTTCTACTATTACTTCTCCTCTGCCAATATTCACTATGTAAGCACCTTTCTTCATCATCTTAAGCTTTTCATAATCAATCAGACCTCGTGTCTCATCTGTTAGTGGCAATGTTATGAATATCACATCTGATTCCCTTAGCAGTTCATTAAATGACACGTATTCTGCGTCAACATCTCTTCGACTTCTACTAAAGTATATAACTCTCATCCCAAGGCCTTTTAGCTTCGGAATAAGCCTTTTCCCAATTTCTCCCATACCAAGTATTCCAGCAGTCTTTCCAAACATCAAAGGAAGATCTTTGAACATAGACCATATTATTTGATTATCAGTCCAGAGGCCCTCTCGAACGATCTTGTCTGAGAGGGTAATCCTCCTTGCTAGTGCAAGCATGAGTGCCACAGCATGCTCCGCTACAGTCTCTTGTAGTAATCCTACAACTCTAGTAACAACAATTCCAAGTTCTGTTGCTTTTTTCACATCAATGTGATCATATCCAGCACTTTGAGTACTAATTATTTTTAACCCTCGAGCGAACTCTAAGACCCTTGATGTGACTGATGTATTGAGGGATACTACAAGACCATAAACGCCTTTTGAGACCTCGTGTATGAGATCCTCTTCAGATATTCCTGGAAAATATTCCACCTCAAAATACTTTTCAAGAAGCTCACGACCTTCTTTCATTATTTTATATGTGACTATTACTCTAGGTGGTTGCCCGTGCTTTGTATTTGGAGTATTTCGGAGACTGCGAGCACGGGCTTCCTCCTCTCGCGCCTCATCCATGATCAGCGCGTCATGGGGGGCGGCATTGACGGGCACCACGGAACCCGCCTCACGTGGGATTAGTATTATCGCCTCTGATGGCTACTTCGCCGTCATCGAGGCAGTTCACTTAATATTCTATCCCTTCATCATTTAAATGTTTCCATGAGTACCGAAAATACTATTGTACTCATTTAACGAAATAGTCTTTCCGCTGACATACACTTATTTAGTAAGGTGTTACTCCTCATAAAAGAACCTTGCATAGAAATGTACACCAATTATAATGAATAAATAAAATAAAAGAAAGACTCAAGGAATTTGTATGTTAAGGTTATAGTCACTTCCTATATGGACGTTCATTGTCTTCTCTTTGAACACTCCGTAGTCTATGAAGTATATTGTGAGTTTGTAGTTTCCTGGGAGCATCGGTATTTCGTAATCTCCTGAAACATCTGATATTGTCAGGAATACCCTTGTAACATCTGTTTCGACTACAATAAGTGCTCCGTATACTCCTTCATCATCGTCTATTGTACTATTATTGTTAAAATCATGCCATATCTTTCCGTAAATTCTGTAACCATCCTTGAGTATTAATGTAACATCGCTATCTTTGGATACAGGTTCTATTATGTAATTCACG
The DNA here is from genome assembly GCA_021162855.1 of Methanobacteriota archaeon. GTDB lineage: Archaea > Thermoplasmatota > B47-G6 > B47-G6 > B47-G6 > B47-G6. The sequence continues at coordinate 12,046 of JAGGXY010000049.1, read as the reverse complement.
TACGTCTTGTTGTCAGGAGTCTTGTAAGAAGCATATATAACGTAGTTTCCACTCGGCAGATATATGCTTGCGTATCCGCTTTCATTTGTCACAAGAGCTTTACTTAATAAGTCGCTCCCCACTCTTGAAATTGTTACCGAAGCTGCAGATATCGCGGTACCGTTTTCCATAAGAACCCTAATCGTAAGCTTATGTGCTCTATGAAGCTCTAAGTACATGGTGGATGAATCCATGTCCAACGTAACATTTATCTTCCTGAATATGGCAACATTTGTTCCATTTATGTCGAAGGACGCTATGACCTGATACTCGCCTGGATTCACAGTTATGTTCGCGTATCCATTATCAATGAACACTGAAGTTGTCTTTGCCAAGTTTCCAGGCATCTGTATCGCTGAGAATTCAAATGATCCACTCTTGATTATCTCATTGTCCTCCCGATTTCTATTTCCATTAAGGTCATACCAGAAGACTATTGTTAGGTTGACTTTCTTTGGTGTCATACTTATGTTTATGTTCAAGGGCTCTTCTCCGATTCCTCTAGATATTGTATGTATCTCATATCCAGGAGCCTTTATCTTAATCTGTCTGTTCCCTGGAAGTACTGAGATGTTGTAATAACCATTCTTGACAGTATATGTTCCTATACCTTCGATTTCTATCGTAGCGTTCATCACAAGAGGATCTGTATAGGGGTCATACTTTCCATTTAAGTTCTTGTCATAGAATATGTAACCAGATATTATCGTTGGCTTAACGGTCAAGTTTACGTTTTCTATTCTCCAATTGGATATCCTGTAGGCCTTCTCTAGAGGAATCTCTATGGTAACGTTTCCGACGAACTTTTCATTGCCCTGAGTACCATATATTACTGCTATAGTGACGTTTCCAGCTGGTGCTAATAGCTCGTAATAACCGCTTTCGTTTGTCTTTGTGCTATCAAGAACTATATATCTCTGTGGAAGACCTTCAGGAGTTAAGTTAACTATAACTGCCACTGTGGCATTCTTCGCAGGTTTTCCGCTGGTGTCAAAGACATAGCCAGAGACTAAAGCACCATCATAGTACTTAAGAATTACCACATCTCTGTTCATGTACACAGGAGCGAAGTGTTTGAGGCCATATCCCGGTCTTGAAATATATGGAGCCAAATATAGAGAGTCTGTCCTAATACCTACGTAACATCTGTAGAACATGGAATTGTAAAACTTATCAGTGTATCTTAAAGTCTCAGAATATACCTGTACCCTTTCTCCCTGGTTAACTAGCTCTGAGTACTCAGAGGCGTTCAGCTGACCATGGTCAGTGCTGTACACGACCTCATAGAATTCAGAGACATCGTATCCAGCTAGATATACTGGAGCTCCAAATATTCCTGGATGATCTATTGTCCTAGTCCATGGTATATCCCAGGGAAGCATCCTAGCATTCACAATAACATATCCTATGAGCTTCCCTGTAGCCTCTCTAAAGGCCTTGTAAAGGGCAACAGCGTCTTCCGAATCCATAGGATAATAGTCGTATTTCAATAACGCCTGGTATATCTCCCTCGCTGTACTCTCGTTGACACTAAGGGTATTTTCTATGATCTTCAGTCTCTCGTCCTCGGAAAGTATGGGTTTCAGATCATCACCAACGGCTCTCATAACAAGTCCTGCTAGAACTAATATTGCCGCGGTCTCGTTCTGTGCAGTGAGGAATCTAGCTGCTGGATAGTAATTGTTCTGGAAGTTGTCAGCTACTGTAGGATGCTTTCCAAGCTCTATGTTCCAGAACCCGTAGTCCCACCAGGAAATAATCGCTGGTCTTTTTTCTACAGGAAGATCAGAATCTTGGGACGAAAGCCATTTGAGGGCTTCTACCCATGTCGTAGGAGTGTAATCTATTCCAAAGGCTCCAAGCCACTTGTAGCTAGGATCAATGTTTGACTTAACCTCGTAAGGTATTGCCGCATCAACTGCAAGATGGACATTGGGGAATATTATAACCACTATTAGAACCATTGCCCAAAGATCTTTAGACACTATCGCGGAGTATAACTTTCGGATGCCCCTACTGTACCTGATGTTGTTTATCCAAGTCTTCAGGTTCACGATCCTATCGTAAAACATCTTCACTCCATAAGCGCCAACCATCGCTACAAATGGTCCAAGGTTCATGATGAAACGTGCTGCCTTCACCGCCAAGTATAGATAAGTCGTCGTTACTACCAACATGAATACTATTTGCCATCTCTTCTTGAGATAATACTCCACGAAAAGCCACGCATAAGTGAAAGCAAAGACAACATCAAGTGCTATTCCAACACCGCCCATGAGGCGAGATATGCTCGGTGGCTGTGCCTCTGCAATAGTATGATAGAGCCTTGACTTCACAAAGTAACCAAGTCCTGTAACTACAGCATTCCAGTACGATGGAAGCCATATCTTAACTAAGAATATACCAGCAATGCCAAGCACTGCAACTACTGGATATGATATGACAAAAGGCCAATCACGGAGGTAAAGTAGAACACCACCAACTATGATCACATATGCTAACATTAGGACTGAGTATTTCCAAGTAACAGGCTGTGGAGCCATTATCCAAAAGTACACAGGATAAGAAAGAATCACGGGGACTGCATACGCTATAATAGCTGCAAGATATTCTGAAGATATGTCTCTTCTAGAGGCGAGTGATATCAGGCCAGATACCGTTAAATAGAAGGCTATGGGAGCTAATACCCCTGGATAACCCTGCCATGTTATGGAGGCAAACCCCAAGAAAAGCCCTGAAAGTAAAGCATATTTAATGAACTGTTTGTTAGAGAGCAACTTAGCAAGGTTTTTGTATTCCCTCAGATCATATGACTTAGAGATGACCTTTTCATCCCCTGCAACCTTTACGGCCTTTACAAATGCCCAATACCCCATTATTCCAAGGAACATTATCAATACATCCCAATCAGCAAATCCAAAAGCTGATCTCTCAACAATTGCTGGAGTAACAGCTGTAAGCATTGCAGCTAGATATCCAACTTTTTTGCTGTTGAAGACCTCGCTCGCAAGGAGATAACTAGCGATTGTTAGAAACGCTGCAGAGAGCACTGTAACTACGGATATTCCCAAATACACTGACCAATCAAGATCCTTCGTTATCACATAAAATATGTACGATACTATAGCTCCCAAAACTTCGTAGAATGGCGGTCTTGGGTTGTTCTTATAAAGTGGATACCCAAGCAATGGATCGTACTTTAGGTATCTTCCTTCTGTGATAAGCGTCTTCACAACCCTTGCGTGATAGTATGGGTCGTTTCCTGCGAGTATTGGTCCATGTTGAAGATAATAGTAGAGACCAAACGACGTCTCTATTGCGATCGACAAAGCAAAGATGCCTAAAAGTATCACTATACTTCTATGTCTCCTTATCCACTGCCTAAACGTCATTCGCGCTACACCTCTACACGACCACTAAGGGTTCAATGGTCTTGCTCTTGGGATCAACGCCAATGACTGGTAGAGATACATCTGCTGGAACGTGTTATTTATGAAATAGATAAGGGCATTATAGGAATTATGGTGCGCTCTTCAAAATAGCAACAGGTTACTTAAGAGCGCGTGCTATTGTTGAGGCAGCACTCGCGACGCTTAGAGGGCCTTCTATGGTGTCTGTAACCCCAACATCATCTATAGGAGACTCCAAGATCCTGTGTATGGCAAACTTCGTGAACAATCCATGCACGCATGCTGCCACTACGCTTTTTGCGCCTTGGGCTTTTAAGGCTTTCGAGGCTTCTATTAGGGTTCCTCCTGTCGATATTATGTCATCGACAAGTGCTACGTTCTTGTCCTCAACGTCCATGTCCTTGGGCTTTATTTCAACTTCTTCACCTGATATTCTAGTCTTCTCAAGATAGTCCCAGTCAACCCCAAGAGATTTTGCGACGTTTTTTGCCCTTTCAAGAGCTCCAACGTCTGGCGCTAGGACTATATCAACGTCTACCCTATACAACATCTCCACAAGTGCTTCGTATGCATGCACTACCTTAGCTTCTACATCGAAGAAATCAGCTATGTAGTCCTTATGAGGATCCACTAGGACGACCTTATCTGCATATCTACTGAGAGCCTTTGCAATTGCTTCAGCACTCACGGGTTCTCCTTCCAGGAACTTCTTGTCTTGTCTTCCATACCCAAAGTATGGTATTACAAGCGTTATCTCCTTAGCACCCTCACTCTTAAGTGCCTGCATCGCTAAAAGTGCAGCCACTAGACCATCGTTTGGATACGTGTTCTGAACAAGAACCACCTCATCATCTGGCTTCTCTAGAAGTCTTATGTATATCTCACCGTCAGGGAATTTCTTCCTCTCCACAGGAAGAATTTCTAGGTTAAGCTCTTTAGATATTCTATACGTAAGTATTGGAGAACTAATTGCAGTCATTATCTGCATCTAATTCACCCCTTAAGAACCGTATAATGTGTTTTTCAACACCATCAATTGGCACCTCTACTTGTTTATTTCTCCTAAGGTCTTTAACGGAAGCAACACCTTTCTCAAGCTCTTTATCTCCCAGTATGATCATTATATCATATGAGTTCTCAAGGGCATACTCAAGAGCTCTTCTCATATTTCTCTTTCTTGTGTCTAGATTACATGTGATTTTGTGTTTTCGAATGTTCCTGGTTATCTTTACTGCAATGTTAAAGGCTCTATCTGACATCGAAACAACATACACAGTCTTCCTCTTAGGAATTTCTGGAATCTTTCCAACGTCCTTTAATGCATCAATAAGCCTGTCCAGACCAAATGCAAATCCAAATGTTGTTATCCTTTCCTCCTCAAAGACGTCAGAGAGATCATAAAATCCTCCACCGCAGATCTGCTTCTCAGCACCAAGCCATGGAGCATCAACCTCGAACACATAGCTCTCGTAATAATCCCAACCTCTCGCTATTCCAAGGTCTGGCTTGACTGGTATATCGAGGTCTGTGAGCTCCTTTAGAATATTCTCATATTCCTCGATGTCTCTAGCAATCTCTGGCAGTTTTGATTTCAATCCTTTTGTATCAGATCTTATCAGCATCTCAATGATAGTCAATTGCTCGCTTGTTGTTTTCTTTCTTAGCGTCTCTAGATCATCTTTATCAAGAGCTCTAATTATAGTTTTGTCCTCGTGAATTCCAATGAGTTTGAGTACTTTTCTGACAATGGATATATTTCCAAGCCTTATATCACACATCTCAAGTATCCCTAAGCGCTCTAGAATTTCTCTCACTATATCTAAACCTTCTATCAATGTCCTTCTTTCGTCTCCTTCTATGATTTCACACCCTATTTGCCAGAACTCCCTATATCTTCCTTTTTGAGGCTCCTCGTATCGAAACACATTACCAATATAGTAAACTTTGACAGGCTTCTGTAACATCTTAAGCTCTGAGTAATAAAATCTCATAGTTGGCAAAGTAAGTTCCGGCCTGAGAACAAGCTTTCTACCGGATTTGTCCTTGAAGAAGTACATCTCTTCAAGTACATGCTCTCCAGACTTCCTTATGAAAAGCTCTGCACGTTCAAATGTAGGTGTCATGATTTCTCCAAAACCGTAAGTTTCAAACACTTCCCTGAATATTCCCTCTACGACCCTTCTTAATGCCATTTCCCTCTGATTAAAGTCCCTTGTACCCCTTGGCCTACTTAAGATCTCCTTTTTCGTCATTTGTTATCACCAATTTTCTTATAGTGTAATAATACCCCATCTCCTAATCTTCGAACATCAATGAGCTTTAACCTTATAATTTCATTGTAATTACTTGCGCCTTCGCCCTCTGCCATTGTAGGGGAATCCCTACCTCCAATAACCATGCTCCCTATGTACACGTAAAGGTCGTCGAAAAGTCCCTCCCTGATAAACTCCCAGATTACTGTTCCGCCACCCTCAACCAAGAGTTTTTGCACTCCTTTCTCTTTAAGAACCCTTAGCACCTCCCTTAGGTTTAATATTCCATCCCTTTCCTCACTGACTCCTATTACCTCAGCATTTGTTACTTTTCTAAAGGATTCAAGCCCTTTAGCAACGAATATTATGGTTTTTGCTGAGCCATCTAAGAGTTTTGCAGTCTCGGGGATTCTGAACTTCGCATCAAGGACTACTCTTATTGGTTGTCTCTTCGGCGGCCTTCCAAGATATTCCTCCTTGACTTTCAGCCCGGGATCATCGGATAACACAGTTCCTATACCAACAAGTACTGCGTCAGCACTCTCTCTGAGTTCATGCACTCTTTTTAGGTCTTCATCAGAGGAAATCCTCGTTTGTTTCCTGGTCTTCAGTGCTATCTTTCCATCAACAGACATAGCACAGTTAATTATTACATATGGTCTCTCCATAGGGCTTGGACACCCTGAGTTTATAGCACTTCCCTAAGAAAGTTAACAGCATTCATCCAACAGATCTTCTTTACATCATCTAATGAATAATTTTCCATAAGTCTTTCAACAAGTTTCGGCAAGTCACGTTCACTAGAAAGACCCTGAACTCCCTGATAATCCTCATACAAATAATACACGAAGTCAAATCCAAACGCAATATGGTCTATACCCACCAGATCTACGAGGTGCTCTAGATGCCTCATAAAAGACTCTAGATCCCTATTTAATCCTACAAAACTCGGTATTGCATTAAGTCCTATTATTCCTCCTTTTTCAGCTATAGCCTGAGCCTGCTCATCAGTAAGATTCCTTAAGTGGTCATTCACTGTTCTAGAGTTAGAATGTGACGCCATTACTGGCCCATCATAGTTTTCCATTACGTCCCAAAAACCTGAATCACTTATGTGAGAAAGATCAGCTATCATTTTTAAGCTTTCCATATGATTAAGTAGCTCCAAACCAAAATTCGTTAGACCTCCTTTGGTTCTTGACTCAAATACACCATCAGCAACAAAATTTCTTGTACTCCATGTGAGCGTTATAATTCTAACCCCCAACTCATAAAAGATGTCCAAAAGAAGGATATCATCATATAATGGATCTGCACCTTCTAGAGCCAGTATGTAATAGAATTTATCATTAGAGCCAAATCCTTCTAAGTCCTCTTTTTCCGTAACAAGTATTGCATTTTCAATAGAATTAATTTCCCTCCTTGCTATTGATATTAAATCCAAAGCTCTCTTAAGGGTGTTTCCTGGTTTGTATACATCCTCTATCCATATGGATAGGACCCTCCCAAACACATTCCCAGATCTCATTATGCTCTGCCACTCTCCAAGAGGCCTTCCATCCTTCGAAGCCTTTCTGTAGGTCTTGGCTACATCTATTAATATATCCGAATGGAGATCAAATATCGGTATCAACTTGGGAACACCTCCTCACGATTTCCCAGTATAGGGAGCATATGTCCTCCAAAACAAGATCAGCACCTGCCTTCATAAGAGTACTAGGATCCCTATATCCATTTGCCACAGCAATACAGTAAAGACCAGCCCTTTTAGCAGCGAGTATTCCATGAGGGGAATCCTCTATTACCACACATAACTCCTTTTTAAAATCCTGAGACGCTTTTATGTAGATCTCAGGATCAGGTTTCGATTTAGAGACCTCATCTGAGGTCACTACCTTGTCAAATATGTCTAAAAGGTCTCTAAGCTCTCTTAGAACAGACGCCCTATCAGAAGACGTAGCTAAAACAAGAGTTTTTCCAAGACTCTTCAGTAAATTCAAAAGATCCTTAACACATGGAAATGGTTTTATGTTTTTTCTTAGATCTTCTAGTATTTCCATTCTCACTTTAACGAGTTCTTCAACTGAGATTTTAAGATTATAATCTCGAATAATCGCCTTCGCAATCTCCCACCTAGACATTCCCATATACTTGAGGATTTCTTCCTCCTTAATATTTACACCAAATCTTCTTAATGCAAAGGCAAAGCTCCGAGCTTTTATCTTGTTTGAATCTATAAGTACGCCATCCATATCAAAAATGAATACTTTCTTTTTGCAGAGATCCATATGTCTCCCTCACGGGAGTGCTGACACGAAGGAAATCACTAAGTAGTGCAATTTTTAATTAACGCTCAGTTAGGGGTAATCTCATCATTTACATCAGAAGCCCACATTTCATCATCGCACATAGGTTTCAAGTCTTTTAACAATAAAACTACGAATAGCCTCTAATACATTACGGAGGAAAATCTACTAATTAGACCTTAATATTCTCTAGTTGCATACGTATTCATACGTTCTAGAAAACCGAGGAAACGCGTCTAAAAAGAAATATACAAAAAAGATGAGTTCAATTAGAGTTTCTACACTCATCATATGCTCACAAAGCTCATGCATCTTCCATAAATACTCAGAGAATCCCGTCTGATTTAGGTTCTCAAAGTCCGTTCTGATTAGCCGCAACTTTTGCAGAGTTCGTAAATCTCGTTGCGGCTGACCTTCCAGCCTCGAGTAAGAACCTTCATTGGCTGGCTTTCGGATCACGCGAGCCCCATATCTTCAGGGCTTTCAGACGGATGTTAATACTCCCAACAACGTCCCTATCCGCGCTAAACCCACAATTCTCGCATCTCATGATCCTGCGCCCATTCGGGCTTAGTCTCCCCCCACATATCGGGCACAGGGAGGATGTTTGGGCAGGATCTACATAAACAACTTTTATTCCTTTCAGTTTAGCCTTGTATTCTATTATCGCTTGGAGTCTCCTGAAACCCCATCGATGGAGTCTTCCATTCACCTCCCTCGAATATCTTACGCTTTCTCTGAGTCCTCTCAGGTTTTCGAGTGCAATACCACCATATCTCTCCGCGATCTCGATGATCTTGTTTGCGAACTTGTGGTAGAGGTCTTTGATCCTATTCCTCTCCCTCTCACCGTACTTTTCGATGAGTTTTTCTCTCTTCTTGCCAGCCCTAATTTTCTTCTGGATTTTTCTTCTTTTCACGAAGTAACCAGTCCTGATTTCCCGCTCATGGGTGATTATCTGGATGAATTTGCCATTTGGAAGAGAGCGTTACATTGTTCTCGTTCAAATCCACGCCAACAAATCCTTCGGGCTTCCCGACTTCAACCTCTTTCGAGAAAACAACGTTCAGAAAGACGCCCTTCGGCGTTCTAACCAACCATGCTTGCCCGATTTTCCATCCCCTGAACTTCTCGTGATATTTCGCTGGATAGAATTCTAAAGCAATCCTTCCTCTTGGAGTGGATAGTCTTACCGTCTTATTTTCCAAATCAAGTTTGAAGAGATGGTCGTCAAGCATTATCACGTCCTTCTTGAAGAGTGGCTTTCCATTGGCTTTTCCCTTCCTCTTTCTCTTCCTGTAGCTCTTGTAAATTGCAGTGGCCATTTGACAAGTCGTGTAAATGTAGTGGCTTGGAAGTCCTGGATATCTTTCACGTAGGTTTTTGTATGTTTCTTTTTTGAGCCTGTAGAAGCTGGTAATGTTGTTCTCGTGGGCGTAAGTGATTAGAAAGTTCACAATCTCACGGTAAGTGGAGAAAAGGTCATCTAACCCTTCGGAGACTTCTTTCAGCTTGAATCTTGCGGTTAGTTTAATCGTTTCTGAGGACATTCTTTACCGCCTCTACAAGGCGCTTTTTCTTGTGTGAGCGCGTCCCGTAGAGCTTCCCGGCGAATGAGGTTACAATAGACAACAGGTCCTTAACGAGCTCCTTTTCCGATGTTTTACTTTCATCGTCGAATATGACCTCGATCTCGACACCGTGAGAGGAGAAGTATTGTTCGAGGTATCGGAAGCCGCACCTTGTGAGCCTGTCCCTGTATGTTATGACCACTTTGGTTATCTCTCCACTCTCAACGAGTTTGAAGAGCTATCTCAGACCCTTCCTGTCCTCGTTGAGCCCTGATGCTATGTCCGTGAGGATCCTTGCGACCTTATAGCCCTTTCTTGCACAGTAGCTTTAAGGTACTCGACCTGCCTCTCAAGGTCTTCCTTCTGATCCCTGCTTGAGACCCTCGCGTAGATGACGACCTCATCGGGAACCTTGCCCTCGAGAATCCTTTTAATTTCACTCTCCCAATCTTATAAGCCCTGATTTTTCCCGCTCTAATCCAACGGAGAACAGTCATCTTTGTTATCCCAAGCCTCTTCACAGCCTCCCCCGTCCTGTAGAGCCTCATAAGGAAGCACTAAGAAAAATAAGTCAAAAATAAGTCAAAAAATAGTAATTAAATATTTATTACGATAGTTACTAAACATAGAACAGCCCCATGATGCATCACTTCGTGTACTTTAGACTATTAGAATTAAAGACTGCTTTTTACGTATGGTAATGTGATGTCCATTATTCCTGAAAAACAGCTTGCTATCGACGCCTATTCTCAAACCTTCGAGGTCATTACCAACATATGCTACAGCTGGTATCGTAAGCTATGTACCTCCTCTAGCAGCTTCTGTTGCTGTTTCCTTAGCTACGAAAATATTACCTGAGGAAGATATCGAGAACGCGATGATATGCTTTGGTGCAAGGATCCTAGAATTTGAGAAAGTCAAGATCACGCGTAGGGAGAATTGTCCGACATCGTGAACCATGAGCTCATATTTCTTGAAAAAACGTGCAAAAATAGACAGTACCTCCTGAAAGACTTGATATTAATTTAGAAGAATTTGAGGCTAGACTTAGGTCTTTAGGCATAATATCTCATAGGACTTCTAGTTTTTGAGGTTTTCAGATGGAGAATACGAAATCTTAATCTTTAAGAGCGGTAAAATGGTAATTAATGGTGTAAAGGACGAAAAAAGCAAAAAACATTTTGCCAGATATGTAGGAATATGAACAAATTTATTTATGTCTCTAAGGACTTATTCGAGCTTTTATATCGAAAGTAGTCTTTGTAGATACTTTGAATCTTAGAATATTAGGCTAGTACTACATTCTTAATGATTACTGAAGTTGATTTTCTTTGTTTATTTTTATTTATGTCCATTTTCTATTGAACGGAGAAAAATATTAATTAAAATAGGGGTCTGAGATAGGAGGAAACCTGAAGGAGATCGTTGTATGAGGGACTTTCTAATGAATATCATTGAGATGTTAGAGTCAGCGCCTCTCTTTGTAAGGGTTGCACTTCTCGGAGCTCTACCTGCCTTTCTTACATTTGTAGGCACTTTTCCAGTTATGTATAGAAAAAGCTTAGATAAGAAGTTCATAGATGTTGGAATGGGATTTTCTGCAGGAATCATGCTAGTAGCCTCGTTTACTAGTTTGTTGATTCCTGCAACAGAATTAGGAGGAATGCTTATTGTCATCCTGGGATTCATTTTTGGGGTTATTTTGATATTCTTCATCGATAAGCTAATTCCTCATGAGCACTTGATAAAAGGGTACGAAGGCCCGAAAAAATTTGGAAAGATTCACAGGAAAACGCTTTTGATTGCATTAGCTATGATCGTACATAATATTCCAGAGGGTATGGCAGTAGGGATTGCAGCCATTCATGATATTTCTGGTGGACTTATTTTGGCAGTAGCAATAGGACTCCAAGATATTCCTGAAGGTTTAGCAGTGGCAATTCCCGTATACGCGTCTATAGGAAAGAAAGGATATGCAATGTTTGTAGGGGGGCTAAGTGGATTATTTGAGCTATTTGCAGCTTTTATCCCCTTTGTGTTTGTTATGGCGTATCACAACGCTATAGGATCCATGATGTCTTTTTTAATGGCTTTAGCTGCTGGGGCTATGGTTTATGTGGTTATCCATGAGATAATACCCGAGATATATGGGCATGGGTACGATGATCAGTCCACACTAGGCTTTTTCATTGGTTTTATCTTAATGCTTCTTCTGGACTCACTTCTCTAAAGCAACTTAGTGCAAAATAGCCCTTTCAATCTGTTTTTGTTTTGTGGTAGTTTAATATATAAAGGGATTGTGTAATTGTTGTGGCTAGTATGGAGGCCCCCACTACAGGAATCTGCTAATACCCCAAGAGGGGCGTGAACCCTCGGATGCGAGACATTAGGGATTCAAAAAAGTTGGAGATCCCCGAGGGAAGAACTCCCAATGACAGGCCTATGAATGCCAACCCCTACGGGATTAT
>JAGGXY010000013.1:0-9812 GCA_021162855.1 Methanobacteriota archaeon | reverse complement strand
TTTTTTATCTCATAAACTCTATGAACGAGGTACAATTCACGAGTATCGAATCTATATACGTTTAAGCCAGCGAGGGCAGTAACGTTCGTCAGGTTTATGTCAATGCTCATAAAATCCCTCGGCTTAAAGTATTCCACACTCTTCACAAAGTTTAGGATGATCTTGTCTGGGAAGAGGAATAAACCTCCGAGTCTGAGCCTTCCCTCTTGGATCCCCTTCATAAATGGGAGGATGTATGCATATTTTGAGAGGTCTATTTCGAGGTAGTATTCCCTCGGGATTATCGTTATTTTCAATACAGAACCTTTTAGCCTAAAGAGCGTCGACTTCACATAAACGAACTTCTTCCTCAGCCTTGGTTTTCGGGCTCTCTTTCCCCTCTTAAGCTTTCGCTTGTATGATCTCACGAGGCCCTGCATCTGGTTTATTGCCAAATCAACATAGTGAGCAGCATAACTCCAATCTTTGAGGAACTTATCGCGCAATTGTCTCCTCTCTTTGCTCGTGAATTTTTCAGCACTGAGGATTTCTTGGAGTGCTCTTCTTGCCATCCTATGATATTCTTCAATAAACTCCAGGATAACCTCATCAGCTTGGATTGGGATTGAGTATGCTCTAATGATGGTCTCATTCTTTGAAGGGTTATCCAAAGGATTTTCGAGGGCTTCTTTTAGAGTATAATGCCTCTCCATACCATTCCAATATAGAGTACACGCTCACCCTTCATATATTTCCATTATTCCCTACAAAATTATACAAAAAGAAGAACAGTTAGAAATGGCATTTCTGCTTTAATTGAGAAATCGTTAAATATTCTAAACGAGAAGATATGAGTAAAGGATGATGAGCCAGCTATACCCTGAGCACTATGCGATGATGGAGAAACCGGGCCCTGACATTTTTACTTATACACGTAAAATGAGCCCTAGAAGTAGGTCCCCGTATACAAGTGTTATTATGACTCCTATAAAGAGATATACCATAAATGGTATTCCTGGAGATACCCATATTTTATCCATCTCTGATTTCTCGAGTGCGCTCCAGATGTTATCTAACTCTTCTTCTGAAGGCAGTATTATCCTTATTTTCATCTCTATGCACTCACTACTATTTCTTTTCTCAATTTTGTATAGTGGGATGTAGTAATCCTTTTTCTCGATTGCTTGATCCTTACACATTTTTATCCCAAAGAAACTCCATGGGATCTCTAGGTTACCTCTTATTATATTATAAATAAATATCGCAGGAAAATAGATGAGTGCTAGAATAGCGCTCGTGATCAATGCGTCAAGAATTGGGGGAACAACTTCTAGGGGATTAAGAGTATACTCAGGCCATCTAGGGATCATCACTGCTAGTACCATTATAGCTTTCGCATCAGCACCACCGATAATTCCAAGATAAAATGCAAGAAACGCTATGGCAAAACTCATGATAACATTTATGGTCATAAGCATGACCATATAGTGATCTCTTCTAAAGAAGAGTATCTCGAGTATTAATAATACAAGTGCAATAGGAGCGAAAACAGCCCATACTTTATTGGAAACTCTCCTTAACCTTACGTCCTGGTATGCAGCATATGCCAACATGAGCGAGGTCATAAAGGCTCTCAAGATATCTATAACCATAGTTCCGGAGAGATCCATGTCCATCATAAGCACCCATGTTTCCCTCATGAAAATTTTTATATAAATAGAAACGTTAGTTGCATGATTCTAATGAGTCTTCACAATTTTTCTTATTATAATTTGCGATATGATTATCTCGCATGAACTTGATCAATGTATAATTAAAAATATGTCTAAAAGAGACTAGATACAAGCAGACCAGCCGCATTCTGGGCATCTTACGCAACCTTCTTCATATATCAGCAACTTACTTCCACATACTGGGCATTTATCAAACTTTTTATCTTCATGGGAGTTTTCCATGCTCTCTAATGAGATTGGTACAAATGACACTCTATGCTTACTGTTTTTCACATTTTTTATCTCTTCAGGAGCTCTTTGTAGGCCTCTTATGTCTATTCCTAAAGACTTCATTATTTCTAGAGTCCTATTCTGGATCGTAATAGTATATCTCTTTTTGCGCTGTGTTGGTGTGATTAGAACTTGAACTCCCTTAGAACCGTCACGGTAAACAGTGATTCCTTTGCATCCAAGCTTATGTGCGAAGATGTATGCCTTTTCGACATCTTCAACTGAAACCCATGAAGGCATGTTTATAGTTTTGCTCACTGCTGAACATATCCATCGCTGTATTTCAGCCTGTGCTCTGACATGATCCCACCATGGGATGTCATAAGCTACTACAAAAACTTTTTGTAAGTCTTCTGGGATTTCATCAATTCCTTGAGCACTTCCCCCGTTTTCAGCTATTTTCTTCAATAATTCATCACTATAGAGGCCCAATGTCTTTAGAGTTCTTTCAAATTCCCTATCAACATAGAAGAATGCTCCTACAGTAACTCTCTTCTCATATACTAAGGCGAACTGTGGCTCTATTCCAGACGAGACATCTACGAGCATCGAAATAGAGCCCGTTGGTGCTATAGTTGTTACCTCAGCGTTTCTTATACCATACTTCTTTATTTTATCTACAAGTTCGTTCCATGGAAGAGTCCATAAGTTCCTTTCATAGTATCCGGCTATCGGCATTTCGCCCTTTACATAACCACTTTTGTGATATAATGGGAACACTCCTCGTTTCTTAGCCCTCTCAACGCTTTCATCCATTGCAAAAAATGTGAGGTGCTCTGCAACCTTTCTCATGAACTCGAAGCCCTCTTCACTGTTGTATGGCATTCTTAACGCATATAATGTGTCTGCAAGGCCCATAAGACCTAAACCAACTTTTCTAGAAGCTTTTGTGTTCTCCTCAATTTCCCTTAGTGGGAATTTATTGACATCTATAATATTATCTAAGAATCGATAGGCGATTCTAATTACCTTGTGATATTCCTCCCAGTCAAAGTACGCTTTTCCATCTTCATTGAATTTCACAAACGCATAGAGATTTATGCTGCCTAGGTTGCAGCTCTCATATGGATATAGTGGTTCTTCACCACAATCATAAGAATAAATTCCGTTGGTCACCCATGTGAATGTCGGTGGTGCTCTTATATCAAAGACTTCTTCTTTTCCAACATATTTAATCGATTTAATCTCAACAAACCTCTTATCTTTCTGATAAAATCTCTTGTTCTTCAGCAAACCTTCTAGTTTTTTGCCCTTCTTACCTAACAACCCAATTTTTCCAAAAAACTTGAATGCATCTTCTCCGCTTATCAAAAGTCTGTAAGTATTGCCCGAAAAATACTCTCTCCCTTTAATTTTCTTTAATTCTGCTTCTTTCTCTTTAGTCAACACAGAAAATATCCCAAAAGAAAGCAACATAATTTGAACTTTTTCTAGTAATTCTCTTGAAGTAGATGATAAAGAAATGGTCACTGTACCATTTGCGTCATAAACACTTCCATCTGCACTAAACAACCCTCTCAAAAATGCTGCCTGAACGTTTTTCTCAGCCCTAAGAATTGATTTGGGAACTAGCTTCTCTTTGCTCCTAGATACTTTGATTCCAAATATATTTCTAATTTGATCTGCAAACTTCTTTCTGTGGACGTCAACTATATATTGCCCAGAATTTTCAACAAATGAATGTCCAGCAAACGTAGAAAGTTTTTGATTAAAATATTCCGCTAATTCAACTTCCTTTCCGACATGCAATCTAACATGATCACTAACGCTTAAGCTTCCATCACCGACCCAAAAGCCAAGAAATTCTGCAAATCCTTCATGCATCGAATTTGCATTCCCATATCTTTCTGGGCATTCTAAAACAATCCTTATTCTTTCGCCTTCTCTCAACTCCTCTACTTTTTTCCATCCATTATCAGTCAAAAGTTTATGGTCCTTCGTTACTTTTAGCCTAAGACCATTCTTTAGCTCTATTTCATAAACATCCTTTATTCCATTATTGAAAACTTTCTCTATAGTTCTCCATCCTTCCAATGTCCAAACTTGGATTCCTTCTTTTAATTCTCTAGCTTCTAAAAGTCCTCTATCTGTAAGAACTAGTGTGTCACCAGTTACACATGGGTTCGTTGTGTTTATTTCACCTCGTGCGCTGAGCAGGATGTTATGTCTATTTATGTTGTCTTTAAAAAGTACCCCAGGATCTCCAGTACGCCATGCCATTTCGGCGATCATTCTGAATAAATCCCTTGGTTTAACATATTTCCAAACTTTTCCGTTCCGCGGGTTTACAAGAGGATAATCTTCGTTTTTTTCTAGATATCTCCAGAACTTCTCGTCTATCATAACACTTATGTTATGATTCGTGAGCACACCCTCACTAGACTTTGCGATTATAAACTTTTCGATATCGGGGTGCCAGATCTCTAATATGCCCATACAGGCTCCTCTACGACGTCCTCCCTGTTTTATTACTTCTGTTACAGCATCGATGAGTTTCATGAATGATATTGGACCCGAAGCGATGCCTCCCGTGGATGCTACTACGTCTCCCTCTGGTCTGAGCTTTGAATAGTTGATTCCTATACCTCCTCCCGACTTGAAGATTATTGCTGCATCATGTGCTGCTTTCATTATGCTCTCCATATCATCATCAATATCCAAAACGAAACATGCAGATAACTGCCCTAATCTTGCTCCTGCGTTGAATAAAGTAGGCGAGTTTGGCATGAACTTCTTTGATACCATTATTTCGTAGTATTCTCTCACATTGTTAGCATAATTCTCAAACTCTCCTTGAGAAAGCATTTTAAGGAACTCGCTCCATGAGACTTTCATCTTTCCTTGAGAGTTCAGCTCGTCATACAAGCTTTTCATCCTTTCGAGGTGATATTTGTTCCATACGAACTCGAAACCACCCTCGTACTTTCCTAAACCAAGCTTGCCTTCATATTCCACAGGATCAAAGCTCTCAGTTGGATGTATCTTCTGCTTACCCTCTTTATCAAATATCTTTTCATCGTAAAGTATATCTGGGATTACGACTAGGGCAGCAACCCTCTTAAAGAGGTCTTTTGGACCTTCTACAATACGACCATTTTCATCTTTCATGAGATATCTTGCAGCAAGAAGCCTTATTGCATTCAAAGAAAATGCTTTATCCACTTCATCTATACGATCTTTTCCGAGAATTTTCATTTTCTCTTTTCTTATCCTTTCTCGTTCTTTTCTATACAATATGTATGCTTTTGCAACCTCGTAGAGATCGTTCTTCATAAGAGCAAGCTCTACTATGTCTTGAATTTCTTCTACATGCGGATATTCGCCTGAGTCACCGTACTTTTCGTTGAGTACTCTTACGACATATTTAACAACTTTCTCAAGTTTTCTCTTATCATATTGGCCTACTTCTATCATAGCAGCTTTGACAGCATTGTATATGCGCATTACATCAAAACTGGCTAGAGAGCCGTCTCTCTTCACGACATACTTTATTCGAGGAACGATGCCCATCAGTATCCCTCCAGCAAGCTATAGTCAAAAAATCTTTGGTTCTTTTGACTCTCTGGAATAGAAATTATAACCTAGAGAGTCCCCAGTAATCGAGGTGATGAAAACTAGTGTAAAATCCATTAAATGTCTTTCTAACCGATGTTTCTAAATACATGTTTAAAGTTAGGCGCAAAACGGATATATTGGGTTAATAAGTTTTACATTGCAGCACCCTGTATAAGTCCACTATATCCTATGGTTCAACTGCATCATTTAGGACTCTTTTTAGGATACCTTTGGCGTTCATGACATTTTCAATAATTACATCTGCAACCTGCTCAAGATCCATAGACTCGTAAGCTTCTCTCCATGCCTTGTATAAATAATTGAACACCTCTTTAAGGTCTTTAATCTCACACATGCGTGTTGCTACAAATGCTATTGCTTCGAGAAGTGATGTGTAAGCCTCGTAGAAGTCATTGTATTCTATAGCGTCTGCGACATTATCAATGCATACTAAAGCGTTTTCAAGGTCTTCTCTAACTTTTTCATCAATTGGCATAAGTCTCACCTCGTGAAAGACTTTTCCTAACAACAGTAGTTAAGGCTTCTTTTATAGCTGAAAGGCCTCTTTTAAGGTCATCGGAGTAAAACATATGTGAAGGAGCTCTACTGTCACTACATCCAAACCCCTTAAGAAATGATAAATTCCTTGAGAGACATCTTGCAAGATCTTCCTCTACAAAAAGAGGAACATATAAATATCCTATAGGATAAACATCACTTGCTGTTGTCACGTAATCAATATGCCAATGAGGTTTCTTTTTCCTAGCAAAGTGTCTCCTTATTCTGTGATTGACGCCTCTTTTTCCAGATCCTACATAGAAGTAGTATCCAGGAGTAAGTGTCACATACCCTAAGCTTCCAACATTTACTCTTCTTGACTTTGTAACTCTTAAAATAAGGATATATGTTCCTCTTTCCATAAGCGATCATCTTCGGTAATTCAAACTAACTTTAAATCTTTAAATTAACAAATAAGCAATGGATTCCTAATTTTATAAAATACACTCTTGAAGCACAAATTAAAAAATATGGAAAAAGAAGCTAGACAAACGTTCATTTCATAATATGCTAGGAAAGCTCTTTTCAGGGCAAAAGTCCTTGGTATAAAAGGTTAATTTTAAAATTCAAACAAACAAATTTATATTAACTCAAACTCTATAAGAGTAAATTCAGCATCCTCTGGGAACTCCCCGTAGTATTGGACAAGATCTTTTTTCAAGTCCTCTTTTGAGATAAATCCGTCCCTTTTAATCTCGTCGTCCGTGAGCTCATTCCATTTCAAGTATTTTATGTTCTTGATCTTTGCAAGACCTATGAAGTTATTTCCAACGTAAACCTCGACTATGTCTCCTGGAGAGTACTCCTCCTTTTTTCCAAGCCTAAGCGTTGTAGTCTTACTTCCTGAGAGTATTTTGCTTAGGTATTTTGCATCAAACTTTAACTTCTTCATACGTGCTCACCAGCTTTTTCATTATGTCCTTCAGTTCTATAAGTATCGTTGTAGGACTCAATCTGAAGTATTTGGCAATGTCACTTATAGGCCAACACTGCAAGACACGCATTATGAGAATTTTTTCTTCCCTTCCCGTGAGCTCAACACGCCTGTCACTATCTAAGAAGTACGTCAGTGTGAGCTCCCTTGCAATGTCCCTCGCGACCTCATAGGTAAGGGGACCAAAGGCATACGCCCAAGCTCTTTCCTTTTGTTTTGGTGTGAACCTTGCTCTCCACTTTAACGTATGCACTCTTGCAAGAAGCCTCACAATAGGTATTTCAAGATCCCTGTACGTATCTTCAAGGCTCTCGAAGACCCTAATGACAAACTCGTTACATGCTGTCTCAACGTATTCCCTCACGTAGCTCTTAAGGGGTTTTATTACGATTACTGAGTACTCTCCACTAACTTCATTTCTTATAGGAGCCATGTGTATTGGCTTATATCCATTCTTTACCCAGAAATTTAGAAGCCTGTGTGTTGCACCGAACCCGGATCCTATCCAGTCAACCTTGTCCTTAAACCTTTCTTCTATCATTTTAAGGGCTCGTGATCCAATACCACGATTCATGTTGTTAGGATGGACGGCTATTCTGACAACGCGTATTCCTTTGAACTTTGCAAACTCTTTGTATCTATAGTACTTCACCATTCTATCTGGGATCATGTGTCCGTTAATTTTCTCTCCTCGAAGCATATCATCGGCAATCTCTAATGCGTCTCCCTCTATAGATATCTGCATCGAACAGACAACTTTCCCTTCATATAAAAGCATTACAGGATAATGGTTAGGAGTATCCAAGAGGAGTGCTAGATCATTGGGATTATTTCTATAATGTGCTAAGACAAATATGCTGAAGTACTCTCTCAGTAGTTTTTCATCCTTTACGAATTCGTATTTTGATGGCATGTAAAGTTCTAACTTATCAAGATCCTGTACTTCAACGTCCTCTGGCTCTGCATCTAGCAGAAGCACATCGAAGAGGAATCTTTCTATAGGGTCATCTTTTGCGTATCTTATAGGTTCATGCATCTCGATAAGGTCGAACTTTAATCCTTTTTCCTTCAGACTTCCCATGAATCTTATAGAAAAGCCCCTCCCTGCGCCCTCATATCCGTGGATTGTTGATGAATATACAACCTTTGGAGCCTTTTTTAGTATCTTAAGAAGCATCGGCACTTGAAGGGATGCTGCCTCATCTACAATGAATATATCACCTTTCCTGCTAGATGCCTGAAGCGGCTTATAATATGAGATACTTCCCTTAGAACACTCTAAGTTTACTATGAGACCCTCACTATTCTTTGTAGTTTTCACTTTATGTCCATGAGCCTCTAGCATTTCTTGGGCAAATCTGAAGACTTCCATCACGTTCTCTGGATGAGGAGCTGTAAGTATTACCTTTATTTTCCTTTTACTATGATGCATATATGCAGCGAGAAATATCCCAAGCACTGAAGACTTCCCACGTCCTCTATCTGCGATCATTATTTGGATTCTACTCTCATCTTTGAATAACCTTTCAAGTGTGTTAAGGGCATCGACTTGATCTTGTGTTAGACATTTCTTATAGAATTTTTTGTTAAAGGTACGTTCTGTGTTTTTGGGTATTTCTATGTTTCCAAGTTTTCTTTTTTTACCAACAGAAGTATCTCTTTTTACAATCTCCCCGTCTACGATTATGGTAATCCCATCGTGCTCATAAAGCTTCCTTATGAATCTTTCCATGAAGTAATTATCCATGTCTTCAAGCCTATATGGATATGCGAGTATTTTCTTGTGATATTTTGTAAGTCTCCATTCGTTGGGGTGATCTCCAACAATTACGTAAAGGCCCCCTCCTTGTACAACACCACCTAAACGGCCAAGGTCATTTGGAAAGAACCCTCCCCTAAGATCCAGTAGCATGAGGTCCGCTGTTGTTCCCAAGGCTTTTATAGCCTCTTTCATTGGTGTTATAGGCCCTATGGACCATTCTGGGTCGTCAGAGAAGAACCATACACGTGGATCTCTTTTTAGTATCTTTTTTAGATATGAAAGAGCCTCATTTACGATAGCTGTTGCATACTCCTTTGCATTCTTTCCTAAGACCACAATCATTCTTCTTTGGTAACTCTTTTGTGCTTTGTCTATAAGTTCCTTAGTATGTTCTTTAAGCTCATTGACAATGTCTGTCATCTCTTATCACCATCGCTGCACAATTGTAGATATGCTAAGTTAGTTTGGCTTTTATGTCACTCCTCCTCCCGACTATGTTTCGGGATTCATCGTCATCGCCATAATATCTCTCTTAAGTTACTTAAACTCATCTAATAGTAAAATAGTGATTGCCTATGCTTTATATTTGAGTAACTACGGGAAACTTGTGGAGTGCGCGTGGGCTTCCCCTCTCGCGCATCATTATGATCAGCGTGTTATGGGGGCGGCCTTACGTGGGATGAGTATTATCCTGTCTCTGCTGGCTATTTTGCCGTCATTGAGGCGGGAGAGCGTGTTTAGGCATGCGACATACTGTGCGTTGAGCTTGAAACCGTAATTCTCGCAGGCGAATTCTTCCTTGCTAATTCTATTCTTCTTGTTCGCGTTCTCGTAGTGGGGCCTGTTATTGGTGTCCTTCTCGGGTCTATTCTCCTCGTTTCGAGTCCATATTCGTGGGATTTATGATCCAAGAGTTCTGTGAACTTTCTGTATGGGAGTGTTGATAGTCTGTGGTTGAGTTTTCTTGAGCGTGTCTTTTTCCCGTTCCTGGGGTTTCTTAGGTCTTTCCTCACGAGGTCTG
>JAGGXY010000001.1:0-10520 GCA_021162855.1 Methanobacteriota archaeon | reverse complement strand
TGGGGTATTAATTGACCCCCGGATGTGGGGCGGGCTCCATACTAACCGCAATAGCAATTATACGCAACACTTTTATATATTTTCCATTATTTTCTACGAAATTACACAAAAAGAAGAACAATTAGAAACGGCAAAACAACAGGTCATACTTGGTGGGGAGTAATTATATCTTGACCATGAAATCCTCTGGTGTATACTGGAACTCTTCATCAGAGGCTATTGTCCCCCTTGCCTTAAGAATTTCGCGTGCTAGAAGCCAGTAGAGAAATCCTAAAGCTGGCCTACCTCTGTTATTCGCAGGTATTATAAGGTCGACGAAGCTCGTACTATTGTGAGTATCACAGAACGCCACTATAGGAACTCCTATTTCAACAGATTCTTTTACGGCCTGTCTGTCATAATGAGTATCGTTTATCACTACGATTTCAGGCTCAAAATAAACTGGAGAGTTAGGGTTTGTAAATGTTCCTGGAAAGAACCTTCCTGTAAAAGCTTTTCCACCGGTAACTTCTGCAATCATTTCTATGGGCTTTGAGGCATAGTACCTAGCGCCAATGTATGCTACTGTACTAGGGTCATATCTTGCGATCATCTTGGCTGCAAGCCTTATTCTTTCGTCTATTTTTCTCATGTCTATTATTGCCAAGCCGTCCCTTCTGATCCTATAGATGAACTTTCTCATCTCATAGCTACGGTTTCTTCTAGTGCCTATTATGGCGCCATATCTTCTGTACTCCCTATCGTTTACTAACAACGTCTCAGGCATCATTACCACCCTATGAGCTCTTCCTCAATCCTTATAAGTTCATTAAGCTTTGCTATCCTTTCTCCCCCAACAGCACCAGTCTTTATCAGCGGAGCCTCGAGGCCAACAGCTAAATGTGCTATTGTATTGTCAGTTGTTTCTCCACTCCTGTGAGAAATGATATATATATAACCGTGCTTCCTTGCGAGCTTGACAGTTCTTATGGTATCCGTAAGTGTTCCTATTTGATTTGGCTTTATAAGTATCCCGTTCGCAGCATCCGCTTCTATACCCTTTTTCAGCCTTTCGTAGTTCGTCGTGAAAAGATCATCACCGATCACATAGCACTTATGTCCTATTTCCTTCGTGAGCTCTGTATATCCATCAAAGTCATTCTGTTCGAGTGGATCCTCAACGGAGTATAGCTCGTATTTGTCGACTAGTTCTGCAACGTACGCTATCTGTCCATCTCTGTCAAGTTTTTTATCCTTGTATACATAACACCCATCTTTATAAAGCTCTGAAGCTGCGAAGTCAAGTGAAAGCCTTATCGGAAAGCCTACCTCATCAGAAACCTCGTCTACTGCCTGTTTAACTATCTCAAGAGCTTCTTCATTTGATACTTTCGCTACCCAAGCACCTTCATCACCCTTTCCTATGGACTCTCCAGGCAACATCTTCCTGAGAAGTTCTCCGACTTTTTTATGCACTTTTGCGTTCGCAAATATGGAGTCTGTCATTGTTGGTCCTAGAGCTACTGCTAAGTATTCTTGAATATCAGTGCCTCCTATTGCGTGTTTGCCTCCTCCAAGGACATTTCCCATTGGTCTAGGAACTCCTTCAACGAACTTTCCTCCAATGTACATGTACAATGGTATTCCAAGAGTGTTCGCCGCTGCTCTCGCAACGGCAAGAGAAACTGCTACTGCTATATTTCCTCCAAGATTTGAGAAGTTTTCAGTACCGTCTTTTTCATGGAGTACGGCATCAACTATATCCTGATCAAATACTGATAGCCCTACAAGTTCATCAAAAACATTTTCCATAAAGAACTTTATTCCAAGAGCAGGATCTCCCTTAGGAAATGCCACGACCTCATGTTCCCCTCTGCTGGCACCACTTGGAGCAGAAGCCCTTCCTACAACACCATCATCAGTCCAGACTTCCGCTTCTACAGTTATATTACCTCGACTATCAAGTATTTCCCTAAGGATTATATCTGAGATGTACAATCATATCACCTCTCATTGCCATTTTTCAGGCAATCTACGCCTAACAGTAATAGGAATAACACCCATTTCAAACTCCTTTATCGCAACCTTTACTGGATCCATCTTTTCCACAAAGTTTGTGACTTCTATTAATGGTGGAGCACCTGCTGATAGTTGAAGTGCACGTGCTCCTATGATTCTAGCTTTTTCGTATCTCGTATATTCGAATTTTTTCATTATGAGCCCTCCTTGCATGAATAGTAACTTACGGAGGTGTTAACATTAGTATTTGTAGGAAGTAAATGAGTTGTGATAAGGGATGAAGTATAGGGTGTGCTTAAACCATAACATAATTATGTTAAAAATAGATTTTGGTGGGGCCGCCGAGATTTGAACTCGGGTCGCCGGCGCCCCAGGCCGGAAGGATGCCAAGCTACCCCACGGCCCCATATGTGTGGCCTCATCTATGTGATTTCTATTATTTAGTATCCTTAAAATATCTTTGTACTAGTTTTTTTAACCTCTCGGGTCTATTAACTATTCCCCCAAAGGGTAATACATCCATGTAAAGGTCAACGTGGGACATTATTGTCCTCCTGCAACAATACCTGTCTATACCAAGCTCCTCGAAGGCTTCTTGGGGGGTCTTGCCAGATTTTACTAGCTCAAGAAACTTAGGATATAAGGGAGCAAGAACCTTTCCACATGAGAAACATCGAACAGGTATAAGCATTTTTTTCACCTATATGATGTCTGTCTCTTCTTTCTAGCACCCCTACCAAGGGGTTTCTTCGGTTCTTTTCTCCTAGCGTCTGGTATGAGAAGTGACCTGTCATATTCCAAGAACTTCTTCTTTAGATCGTCGTCTTTGAAGAACTCCACAAGCCCTTTTGCTATAGCTGTCCTTGCAGCTTCTGCCTGTCCCATGAATCCTCCGCCACGAACTTTTACCTCGATGTCAACTTTAAGGGCCTTCTCTCCAGCAAGGACAAGAGGTTCCATTATAGTAAGTCTTGCTATTTCTGGTTCCACTAGAGGCAAGGGCTTCCTGTTGATCCAGACTCTACCAATTCCTGGTCTTATATATGCCCTTGCTATGGCAGTTTTTCTCTTTCCTGTTGCAATTACTACTTTTGTTTTGTTATCATCATTTGTGGAAATATTCTCAACAACAGATGAGTCCATAGTTCATCACCCTAAAACTTTGCTCCTAA
Organism: Methanobacteriota archaeon; assembly: GCA_021162855.1. Taxonomy (GTDB): domain Archaea; phylum Thermoplasmatota; class B47-G6; order B47-G6; family B47-G6; genus B47-G6. Next base: position 7,350 of record JAGGXY010000001.1, on the reverse strand, counting down.
CCATCTTGAAAGCTCTTCAAGTGTGACATAGTATCTGACTTCTCTCTTAGCTTCTGGAATTTCCTCGAACTTTCTTCCTTCGAGCTCCTTTGGAACTCCAATGTACACTCGTAGATTCTTAAGAGCTTTCTTCCCCTTTTCCTGTTTATATGGAAGCATTCCACGAACTGTCCTCTTTACGATGAGATGAGGCATCCTTGGAAAGAAGGGCCCTCTATGGGATCCTATATCTCTTTTCTGCTTGTATCTCTCAAATACAGCCTCTCTCTTTCCGGATATTATTGCCTTCTCTGCGTTTACGATAATTATCTTCTCTCCGTTTAATAACCTCTTTGCGACGACACTTGCAAGTCTTCCAAGGATGTGACCCGTTGCGTCGATAATCGTGACGTTATCAAGGTTTTGAAGGAATCTATCTACCATTATGGACACCCCATTAGCCAAATATCCTCACGTTACTACCATTGGGATTTTCACTCATAAGATCCTCAATGCTCATGCATCTTCCACCGGCTTTTTCTATTTTTTCTCTAGCCTTTTTGCTGAAACTTACTGCTGCAACGACAAGTGGCCTGGTGACATATCCTCCACCGAGAGCTTTTCCTATAACAAGCGCTATTTCTCCGTCTTTAAGGATTTTGTCTATTTTGCCCACATTTACTCCCTTTCTAATTGATCTTGGTCTAAGCAACTCTTCTGCTACTGCTTTCCATATTGGAGCTTTTGTCTCAGAGTATTTTCTTCTTAGTTTTTCAACGAGCTCAAGTAAATACGGATTCTCCTTTCTAACCTTCTTGGTGCTCATGATCTATGCCCTCCGTGAACTCTCTGGAGATTCTCACTTTAGGGGTAGTACCCTAAGCGTGCACTTTAATAAATGTGAGTAGTTCATAAGTGTTAAGGGTCGAGTTTAAGAATAGCCTTTTAATTTTAAAACTTTGCTTAACACACGACAAGCATATGAATACTTAGGGAAAGCTATCCACAGATGTATGCATGCGTAAATGTGTATGTTCAGCTCAAGAGTGCTTACATAAAAGAAAACCTTATAGAAATGTTAGGCAATTAATTTACCCACAGTTATGATAGGAGGCTATAAATATGACTAGTAGTAATACAGAAGAATACATCCTCATAGGAGTTGCGTGGCCATATGCTAACGGTCCACTGCATTTAGGACACATAGCTGGCGCTATACTTCCGGCAGACATATTTGCCAGGTATAATAGAATGAAGGGAAGAAAAGTACTCATGGTATCTGGTACTGACGAACATGGCACTCCCATCACCATAGAGGCCTCTAAGAGAGGGATAAGTCCTAAGGAGCTCGTGGACAAGTATTATGAAATCATTAAGAATGAACTAAATGCGCTTCATATATCATTTGATCTTTTTACGAGAACATCAACAGAGAATCACAAGGAATTCGTTAAGGCATTCATTAAGAGATTGAGAGATCGTGGATATATCTACGAGAAAGAGGTAGAAGTTCCGCACTGTAAATCTTGCGGTAATTATCTTCCAGATAGATACATTGAAGGAACGTGTCCTTACTGTGGATATGAGCACGCAAGAGGAGATCAGTGTGATAACTGTGGAACACTGCTTGAGCCTAAGCTCCTTAAGAACCCAAGATGTAGGATCTGTGGATCACAAGATATAGAATTCATTGAGAGAAAACACCTATTTTTTGCTTTATCGAAGCTTCAGAAGCCATTAGAGGAATGGCTTCTGAAGAAGAATTGGTGGAAGCCTAATGTCATAAACTATACAATAAATTGGATAAAAGCGGGATTAAGGGATCGAGCAATAACTAGAGATATATCATGGGGCGTGGAGGTACCCTTTGAAGGCTATGAGGATAGAAGAGTCTATGTGTGGTTTGAAGCACTTTTAGGGTATATATCGGCAGCGATTGAATACTCAAAAAAGATAGGTGACGAGAGTTACTGGGAAAAGTTCTGGAAGAATCCAAATGCAAGAATATACTTATTCCTTGGAAAGGATAATATTCCGTTTCATACGATATTATTCCCGGCAATGCTTATAGCGCATGGAAATTTAAACCTTCCATATGACGTTCCTGCCAATGAATATCTTCTTATAAGTGGAGAGAAACTAGACAAAAGTAGGGGAATAGTATTTTGGGTCTCAGATGCTCTGAAAATATTTGACGCTGATGCTATAAGGTATTATCTATCAGTAAACATGCCAGAAACAAGGGATACTTCTTTGGACATAGATGACATGATCACAAAGAACAATAAGGAGCTCGTGGCCAACATAGGGAATTTCATTCATCGTGTCCTTCATTTTGCATACTATAATTTCGGAAGCATACCAGAGCCAGGGGAACTTGATAATGAGGATTTGGAAGTTCTTAACGAAGCTAGGATGTACTTCAAGAGTGCAGAAGAAAGCCTAGAGAAGTGTCGCTTCAGAGAGGCTCTCAAAAAGATAACTGAAATAGCACATCTTGGCAATAAGTACTTAGACATGAAGGCTCCATGGAAAACGATAAAAACCGATATTGAAAGAACTAAGACAACAATCTACGTTGCGCTGAATCTTGTTAAGATACTTCTAATAGGACTTCATCCATTTCTTCCAAAGTCCACAGCAAAAGGTTGGAAGTATCTAGGGTACGAAAAGGACATACATGAAGTGAAGTGGGAAGAAGCCTTAGAGGAAGTTCCGGTTGGTCAGAAGCTTCTAGAGCCTAGACCTATGTACAGAGTAATAGATCCAAATGTAGTAATTCCCAAGGAACCTTGGGAAGAAGGAGAAATCCTGCCAGCATCCGTTCTTGATATACGTGTTGGGGAAGTGGTTGAAGTCAGCGATCATCCAAATGCGGACAAGCTCTATGTCCTAAAGGTTAACCTTGGAAGTGAAACTAGGACTCTTGTCGCTGGTCTAAAACCGTATTACAAAAGAGAGGAGCTCGAGAAAAAGAAAATAGCTGTCTTGGCTAACTTGAAACCTGCAAAGCTAAGGGGAATTATCAGCGAGGGTATGCTTTTAGCAGCAGATGATGGTAAGACAGTGTCTATTTTAATACCAGAGGGAGAGCCTGGCGATGTAATCTATTTCGAGAACGTTAAAAGGAAACCTAAATCAAAGATAAGTATAGATGAATTCATGAAGGTAAACCTCTATGTTGATGAAAAGGGAATGATAAGAGCAAAAAGCTCGAATGATGCCATACTTAGGACAAAATCTGGATATGTAAAGCTTTATAGGCCAGTAAGGCCAGGTGCTAAGGTAAGATAACATCAGGTGATATCCTTGCAGAGATATTATGATGAAATACTTCGATATGCTGATCTAGATAATAAAAGGGCTGTCGTGATGATTCTTAGGAATCTGTACAATAAAGGGCTTATTACTCCAAGGTCTGGTAATGTAAGCTTTGTCTCGAATAATGTTGATGTTATGAAGAAGTACGGAAAAGTTATTTGGATAACTCCAAAAGGAAAACCAAAAATACTTGTGACGGAACAGGATTTAGTTCCCGTTACGATTGATGGTATACCTCTTTCTGACTTGGTACCATCTACGGAGCTTCCGATGCACTTGCTGTGCTATCAAAGGACGAATGCAAAAGCACTAGTACACGCACATTCTCCATATACTTTATTAGCAGCAGAACTTGAAGTCTTAACAGATGACAATTTGAAGGAGTACTACGAGACGAAATACCTCATAGGGTCTAGTGTGACTATTATTGAGAGATATGAGCCAGGATCTGAGGAACTTGCTGTACGTGTCTCTGAGGCACTGTCCAGGTCAAATATAGCAGTACTCCTTGGCCATGGTGTTGTTGCAAAGGGTGAAAATCCTTGGGTGGCTTTAGATAGGGTGGAAGTCCTTGAGATGCTTTCAAAGATACTTATCTTGAAGGAGTTGTTTAAGTCACTCTCCAGCACGTATATGGGCCCCTCTCATTCTTCCCTGTAAGATTCCTTGAGATATCTTGATGCATCCTTAATAATTTCGTATGATACCAGGAAGCACCAGAAGAAGTCATCTATTGTGTGGAGTAAACTTCCAACATTATCTGAAACATTTTCAACAATGAGATCATCACCTTCAACACTGAGTTTTATGTAAACGTAGTTCTCTGGATCTAGAGCCTTTTTTATGATCTCAGCAAAGCGTTTTCCTATAGGGAGTCTCATTCTTATTTTGTATGATAAAATGCTTTTCTGAACGTTTTTTTCATTCATATTATTCCCCCTGATATTTAAGTTGTTCCTGGAGTGTCTCATCTAATTTGCTTAGTAGTTCTCTTATGTCTGTACTTATAGGAACCCTTGCTCCTGCTGCAACACTGTGGCCTCCACCAAATCCGCCAAAAGACTCTGCAACTCTTTTTAGTGCGGATGCTAAATCAATACCCTTTGCAACAAGGGTTCTGTGGCATCTCGCAGATATGGAGTAGTTGCTATCTTCCCTGCTTACTACGATCAATGCCCTGTCCTTTGGAACTATGTATTGCATACCAAACGTCGCAACAAGGGACTTAATGTTAGGATTCTCACACATATAGTACCAAAATGTTGTATACTCAGCGTGATTTTCTTCAAGAGAGATAAGGTATTCTATGAGGGACTTTTTCACGGAAGTAACTATCGCCATGACACTTGCTATAGTTTCAGGATCTAGCATTACAACCTTCGGAAGGTATCCCGTATTCTTAGTTCGTCCAATTGTATCTAAAACTTCTGTGAGATCTTCTACATAATATTTTATGTGAGTATCAATTGTAAAGAAATAATGAGGGCCTAGGACTTCATATAAATCATCTATACTTACCCCTTGGTTAGCAAGCTTTATTGCTATTGCAGAGGAAAGTTTTTTCATCAGTGTAGTATCCTCAAAAAGATCTTCTGTTGGAGACTCAGGCAGTATTCCTATTTTTTCTAGCAATCTTCTTGCTTCATGTGGATTTCCTGTGATACCTTTTATATATGGAGGCATCGTGTATGCTAAGGCTTCCTCAAGGGTGTTTCCCCTTAGAAGAAGCCCTTTATGAACTTTCACAACATCCTCATCCAGCGCTTTTTTCAGTACGAACTCGTTCAGACCTTTCGGATTCGTGAGTTGTTTATCGCCAAGAATGCCTGCTAAGGCAAAAGGTGCCATTGATACTAACTTTTCGTCATATGAAAGCAGTAGAGAAAATGTAAGAGAAGCAGCACATGCTTCGAAATCCCCGCTAAGTCCAAAAGCCCAGGAGTTCATGAGAGAAATGTTTTCATAGATGCTCTCCAACGATGTTTTATGGTGATCTATAATGAACCCATATTTCTTCATGTTTCTCAAATGACTATCGATGACTCTTTCATAACCAGCTCCCATATCAAGGATTATAAGTACATCGAAGTTTTCGTCAAGGATTTCTGATAGTACCTCTGAAGATAGCGACTTAATGAACTTCATGTGGAACTCTTTTCCCATTTGAACGAGTAACTTAAACATCTGGGATGCGGCTGCTATTCCATCCGCATCGTTATGACTTACCACAAGAAATAGACCATCTAAACTCTCAAGCGTTTGTACGATCTTTTCAGAATATGTCATGAGATGTCTAAGATCAGAGGGTACTCCATCGTTAGTCATCTGTTTATCCTCCATAATTTAAAGCAATTTGGAAATGAGATTAACACATATGTCCTAGTGGATTTACTTTATGTTTTAGAGCTTAAAAAAGTGTCTATTCTGGGGAAATAAAAATATATAAAAATTGTGAAGAATAGTTAAACGTGTCCTACAAGGCGCTCTGCAAGTTCAGGTGAATATTCCCACGTCTTTGGAAGCTTTCCAACGGACTTATAATAATCCACAAGTCTGTGGATACGAGATTCTATAAGCATAAGTGCTCTCGCATTGTGAATATCTTTCTTGTGTTTTGCAAGGTGCTTCCTGAGCTTTACAGCCTTTCTCATAAGGTTCATTAGATCTTCTGGAATTTCGGGCGCTAATCCGTGTTCCTCTAATATTTTTGTTATTTTCTTCCCCGTGATGGCCTTAACACTGGGTATTCCATACTGGTCTCTCAGTATTGTGCCAATCATTGCAGTACTATATCCCTTCTTTCTAAGCTCAATTACGAGTTTTTCTACTTCTTCTGGTGTATACTTAACCCATGAAGGGACTCCTCTTTTTGATGCCATTCTTGTATCACCTTTGAATGCTAATTTTATTTGAAAATTAATTTGAAGGTTATGAAATAAGGCGCCCTTAAAGGATTGCCTCATTAGTAAGTATTTTTGGTAGTATAAGCATAACATCTCTTGCATCTTGATTAATGCTTAGTCTCTTAAAAGGGTTTCGGATCGGGTAAAACATCTAGATAGTAACTCAGGACTCACAATTAACCTACAAAAGGTACAAAAATAAACTGACAAGAAAAAATTCTAAATTGAAAATGCATTTATAAGCATCCTCTTATATCTTACTTATAGCTCCATAATGAGTTCTGATAACTATAGCCCTACGCTAGCGAATATCATTACGTGGTTGCCCGTGCTTTGTATTTGGGATGTCTCGGAAACTAAGCGCGGGCTTCCCCTCTCGCGCTTCATCCTTATCAGCGGGTTATTGGGGCGGTCTTACGTGGGATTAGTATTATCCTCCCGCCCCCTGCTGGCTATTTTGCCGTCATCGAGGCGACTCGCTTAATATTCTCTTTCCTCCTTCATTTATATGTTTCTATGATCACCGAAAATACTGTTGTGCTTATTTAACGAAATAGTCTATTACTGCGTAAAGTTTTAAAAATACTTTCTGTCATACTGTCATATTATGCTACAGAGGGTGCTCCTGACCGTGCCCAATGAACCACGAGCAACCGTGCGGAGGACGCTCCCTGTGGGAACCCTCGCCGCTCACGGCAGGGAGGATGTCAGTTTATCAATTAATCCTTTCTCAGCCAGTTCGAAAATCCTTTAATTCCTTTTCCTGTCTTCTTTCAGAGCTGATGCTCTATCTTTTATTTCCTTGAACAATCTTATATCCTTTCTTTTGATCATGCTTCCTAAGCAGTTCTAACTGTCTATCCAAATCCCCGTGTTGTTCTTGGTCGTAAGAACTTACTCTCGCATAAAGCACGACTCTTACTTTCCTAATCTCATCAGCCCTCTTAACTTCTTCACCAAGCAATCTCCTTCTCTCAGACTCTGGTATCCTTCTAATATCTCCAACAGTCTTAACTACCTTTATCTTACCTTCCCTAGCACACCTCTATAACGTCTTCGGATGAACTCCTAATATTTCCAATCCCCTCTTTTAACCAATATAACTTCTCCATTTTATTGCATTTAAATGCTACACAAATCAGAAACT
>JAGGXY010000101.1:0-3955 GCA_021162855.1 Methanobacteriota archaeon | reverse complement strand
CTAGGTATAAGAGGAGAGGATTGTGCTCGAGGTCAAGGAACTTGCTGTAGCAGTAGAGAACCATATTATCGTAAGGAGAGCATCTATAAAAGTTGTTGAAGGAGAAGTCAACGTTTTAATGGGTCCTAATGCTTCGGGGAAGTCAACGCTGCTTAAAGCAGTGATGGGGATACCGGGATATAGAATAGTCTCGGGTAAAATAGTTTTTAACGGGGAAGATATAACGAAGGATCCACCATGGATTAGAGCGCGTAAAGGCATAGGCTTAGCTTTTCAAAGCCTACCTAGAATCCACGTTGAGATAGGATACTTAGCCAAAGCTATTTCTGAAAAGCGCTCAACAACAGACCTCATAGATTATGCTTCCGAGAAACTCTACTTAAAACACCTCTTCAAGAGAAAGCTCGGAGAGGGGTTAAGCGGTGGCGAGGGGAAGAGGGTAGAGCTCTTCACAGTTCTTCTCCAAAAGCCTAGAATAGCGCTGCTCGACGAACCTGATAGTGGAGTAGACGTAGAGAGCATAAGGATAATAGCAGATGTGATAAACCGCATCGTCGAAGAGAACGTTGGCGTACTCCTAGTAACACATCAAGGCCATATCTTGAGATACCTAAGAAACCTTAACAAAGCCTACGTTATGGTTTCTGGTGAAATAGTCTGTGAAGGAGGGGTTGAAGAAGTTTACAAAAAGGTACTAAGCCATGGGTACAGCTACTTCAAGAAAGAATGTGGAGGTAGGGAAAGTGATAGAAGTTAGTATGGAGGATGTTATTCGTAAAGCCTTAGAGAAAGTTTCCTCTCTGGGGCTAGAGGTTCAAAAAGGAGGATCATTCTTAATCGATGAATCAGTTGTTTTTAAAGCTCTCTCTAGCGAGCTGAGAAGATATGGTATCCTCTACCTAGATATTAGGGAAGCACTAGATAGCTACAGGGATCTTGTAGAAGAGTACTCTAGGAGAATTGGGGTTAAGATCCCAGAGAAGCCGAGTGGAGGAGTGCTGTTCTACGTTCCCGAAGGCGTTAAACTACGTGAACCAATATACACGTGCCTTGCTATCTCTAAGCCGGGTTTTATGCAGAAAGTAGCCAACCTCTACGTTATAGAAGATGGCGGGGAAGCTGTTACTGCTAAGGGCTGTCTAGCATATGTTAGAGAAGGAGCGCACGTTGGTTTAACTGGAGTATACATAGGTAAAGGAGCAAGGCTGGTCAGCGTTATGCTCCACAACTGGACACCTAAAGTTACTGTTACATCGTACACTAAGGTGCTAACTCTGGATAATGCGGAGCTCTACGAGTACTACATAAACCTAACACCTCTCCACAGAATAAGGTACATAGTCGACATTTTGCTAAAAGGTGTGGGGGCCAAGGCCAGATCTGACATGGTGGTTATAGGGAGGGGTTCATCAGATATGATGTACAAGGTGAACGCAAGGCTCCTCGGTAAAGGATCTTCTGCCGAGCTTAGAAGCAGAGTTCTAGGTCGAGAGAAATCGAAGATCGTAACAAAAGCATCAATAACGGCTTCGGCCCCTGAAACTAGGGGACATATAGAATGCCACGGTTTACTCCTAAGCCAAGATGCAGAGATATCTACAGTACCCACGTTACACAGCTCTATACCTGAAACAATGCTAACGCACGAAGCCAGTATTGGTAGGATTTCCAAGGAAGCCCTAGACTACTTAATGGCTAAAGGATTCACCGAAGAAGAAGCCATATCGTTAATTGTCAGAGGATTCATAGAGCTAGGTATAGACAAACTGCCTACGAGGCTAAGGGAATTAATAGCCAGAGCAGTAGATACCATAGCTAAACCGGGTATGTAGTGATTTGTGATCTAGGGCTGTCATATACATAAAAGAACATAATATTAATATTTTTGACGCGTTCCACGTGACTTACTGCTAGGATACTATCATAAGTTCTGATCCCGTTTTTGAAAAACTTGGCATAAAAAGGATAAGGCTTGAAAACCCTAATCTAGATTAGCTCTAGATTAACAAATATTCTCAGCTCTAGTAAAACGTTCCAGGCTGTAGTTAATATTATTTCGTTAGTCTTTCAGAGGAATTGGTCGTTTTCGTTACTGGAAAACCTCTCTTTGACTACAGCTTTGAGTTCCTAAGGGCTTATAAAAGGACTAAATAAAACATGCTAAAATCCAAATGCAAGAACCTTAGTAAGGGCTCTTACCAAAATTTTATTTCCATATCCAGCAAGATAAATTGGAACTCCTGCATTCCCCTTTCCTCAATAATCCCAGTTTTGGAAGATATTTTATTTAAAGCCTTTAAATCAAGTATTGTCACTATAAGTTTCAAAGCACTAAAAATAAGCGATAATGTATGAGGGCAGAGATCAGATAAATAAGACAACGCATTGTTTAGTATGTTTAAGTATTCTAAGAGGTGTGATTATGACACAACACGTAAAAAATTTAGATCATGGCATTATGGTCCTATATTTTGATTCAGGGAAAATTCATGAAAAGACAATAAAAAATATGGATGAAATCGAAAAAATAAAAGAAAATATCTTCTGGATAAGAATTATTGGAAAAGTAGATGAAAACGAGATAAAAAGATTAGTGAAAGCGCTGAATATTCCTACAGAAACCGTCGAGGAGATGACAATCCCTAGAAGAACCCCTATTGTGGAAGCATCTGAAAAGTTAATCATTGTCTCTTTTAGAGCTATGAAAGTGAAAGAAAACACTAAGAGGCCTAAGATGAATACATTTTTTGCAATTATCATGCCTAAGGCGATCATAACATGGGAGCAAACTAAAGACAATGGTATGGATAAAATAAAGGAAAATGTTCAAAAAGGAAGTCCTAAAGATATTTCCTCAGAAGAGGTCTTGTATAAATACCTAGAAGAAATTCTTGAAAATATTTATGAGATTTCTGAAGAGCTTTGGGATGAGCTGGAAATCTTAGAGGATGAAGTGCTTGTAAACCCTACCGAGCAGATTTTAAGAAGAATCCAAAGTATAAAGAGGCGCCTAATCATAATGAGGAAAACGACAAGGTCTATAAGAGAAATAGCGAACAGGTTATCAACATTAGAAGTCTCCTTCCTGAGTAAAAAAGCATTGCACAAGTTCGAAAGCACATACAAGCATGCAGTTGATATTATGGATAGCGTAGAAACGCTAAGCGAAATAGTATCGGGTATCTTGGATATATATGTTTCAAGCATTGGGAACAAAACAAACGAGATCATGAAAGTTCTAACGATTATAGGCACGATATTTATCCCATTAACTTTTATTACAGGAATTTACGGGATGAACTTCAAGTATATGCCAGAACTATATTGGAAGTGGTCATATCCTTTGGTACTAATTGGTATGTTCCTTATCGGAATTGCAATGCTTGTTTACTTCCGAAAAAGAGGATGGATATAAAAGAATGTTATAAAAATAATTATTTTAGAGGACGCAAGGTCTTTTGAAAAATATCTTGGTTTTCAGAGGAGTCATATATAAACGAACTCATAGGGTTTTTTTGAAAACGGTATTATAAAATAAGATTTTCTTAGAGACTATTTCGTTAAATGAGTATAAGAGTATTTTTGGTAATCCTGGAAACGAGACATTTAAATGAGGGGGAGGAATAGAATATTAAGTGAACTGCCTCGATGACGGCAGGATAGCCAGCAGAGGCGATAATACTAATCCCCTGTAAGGCGGGCCCCGTGGTGCCCGTCAATGTAGCTCCCGGTGAGCCAAGGATAAAGATGAAGTGGCTGAGGGGGAAGCCCGCGTCCATTGCTAAAGTTTTCGTAGTTGCTCAAATATAGGACGTGGGCGACCACTTACTAAGAAGTAGATCTTTGACCGTTCTGGTCAGCCGTAACTTGTGTAAATGGCTACCCTTCCCCCCTCTCCTCTTCATTGGAGGGCTTTGGGAAGCATGTGAGCCCATATCCTCGGAGGCTTTAGCGT
>JAGGXY010000058.1:0-8332 GCA_021162855.1 Methanobacteriota archaeon | reverse complement strand
TTGGCGATCCCACCACATCCACCACCTTGCTCCCAATAAGCCCGGAGGGGAGTCGAGGCTAATGCGTCCCAAGTCCCTCGTGAGCGAAGAACCTTCCGTTTAAGTTCACGCTCACGACGGACAGATCCCCTATCTGGATCCGAGGTGTGAGTGATGATAAAAGCCATACTCTTCGACATTTCAGGAACACTTATAGACCCTAAATCCTCAGAAAGAGCTCATAAAATGATAATATCTAAGATAACAAAAACTACTAACAAGTCATTAGTGGAAGATATTTTTAAGAAATTTAATGAGAAAGTCAATGAGATCTTTACAGAGATGAGTATAAGGGGAGATTATCTTGAATACTACAAGATATGCTATAAGGCGCTGAAGGAAGTATTGGGGAATCAAGTCAGCATAAGCGAGGACGAATATAAAAGGCTTTATGTGGACACGTTAGCAAACATGGAGGAGCTATTTCCGGAAGTAAAGGATGTCTTAGAAGAACTAAAAAGAAAAGGATACACTTTAGGAGTAATAACAGATGGCGATAGGGAATATACAGAGAAACTTTTGAAGAAGAAATCCATAATAACATTCTTCGATATAATTGTGTCTGCTGAGGACGTGAGAAGATACAAACCATCTAAGGATGTTTTTATACAAGCACTTAAGATGTTAGATCTCTCACCGGATCAGGTAATATATGTAGGAGACAATCCAATAAAGGATAAGATAGGGCCAGAATCTGTAGGTATAAAAGCATACATTGCAAAAAATGGTATCAGTAAAGAGTTCCTTAAGGAGCTCTTGGGGGAGACTCATGAATGAAGATGCACTAGATAAATTGATTCGTGGAGAGATAAAACTCTATGAGCTCGAGAGCATAGTTGGAGAAAAAAGAGCACCAGAAATTCGAAGAAAATTCCTAGAAAAAGTGTTAAATGTCAAACTGAAGCATATAGGGTCTTATACGATAGATCCTAAAAACGTTAGAAAAAACATAGAAAACATGATAGGAGCCGTTCAAGTCCCTCTGGGCATAGTAGGCCCCCTTAAGGTTAATGGAGAACACGCTCAAGGAGACTTTTATGTACCCCTTGCAACGACAGAAGGGGCTCTTGTGGCTTCTGTTAACAGAGGGTGTTCGGTAATAACAGCCTCAGGAGGTGCTAGAGCAAGGATCATAGACGACAAGATGACAAGAGCTCCAGTGTTTAGGGTCAATGGTATTGACCATGCATTTAATGTCGTGGAATGGGTAAAAAACAACTGGGATATTGTTAAGAAGGCTGCTGAGTCGACAACAAGGCATGGAAAATTAATTGGCTTTGACTACTTCATTGCAGGAACTAACCTGTTCTTAAGATTCAAATATAACACAGGAGATGCTATGGGAATGAACATGGCAACAATAGCTACAAAGGAGGTCAGTGATGTTATAGAAAAGAATACAGGAGCAAAACTCATAGCATTATCAGGAAATGTGTGCGTAGATAAGAAACCCGCAGCATTGAACTTAATTCTAGGTCGAGGAAAAACTATTATTGCTGAAGTTAAAATACCAAGAGAAATCGTTAAGAAAAAACTGAAAACAACACCAGAGGATTTTGTAGAAGTTGTTTATAGAAAAATATACATAGGATCTGCACTATCAGGATCATATGGTTTTAACGCTCATTTCGCAAACATAATAGCGGCCATATTTATAGCAACGGGACAGGATGTTGCCCAAGTTGTTGAGGGAAGTAATGGTATAACAATAGCTGAAGTTACGGAGTCTGGAGACCTGTACGTTGCAGTTTACCTTCCTTCATTAGAAATAGGTACTGTGGGAGGCGGGACTTCTGTTGAAACGCAAAGAGAAGCCCTTTCCATAATGGATTGCTATGGCAGTGGTAAAGTTAAAAAGTTCGCTGAGATAGTAGCATCTACGGTCCTTGCTGGAGAGATATCTCTTATTGGGGCATTAGCAGCACAACAATTAGCAGAAGCACATAAAAAGCTTGGGAGATGATTAGTATGACTGTAGTAAGGTCAAAACTAGATCATCTTTTAAGACTCTTAGGCGTCAAAGTAGATAACAGGACTCTTATTGAATCTCTAGAGCAAATGGGGACAGATCCTGTCATAAATGAAGATGAACTTGTCGTTGAGGTATACCCCAACAGGCCTGACATGTACTCAACAGAGGGTATTACAAGAGCTCTTAGAGCATACTTAGAAATCTCCCCTGGTCTTCCAACATTCAATGTGAAACAAGGAGACATCCAGATAATAGTTGATCGTTCAGTACTTTCTGTTAGACCATATATTGCAGGCGCAGTTGTGCGAAATGTATCCCTTGACGAAGATGCGTTAGAGTCCATAATGAGGCTTCAGGAAGCACTTCATGAGAGCTATGGGAGGAAAAGGAGAAAAGTCGCCATAGGGATTCATGATCTAGACAAAGTTAAACCTCCATTCACATACACATGCGTGCCTCCTGATGGTTTAAAGTTTGTTCCGCTAGGTTTTGATAAAGAACTAACACCAAGGGAGGTCCTAGAAAGGCATCCTAAAGGAGTTGAATACGGACACATAATAAAGGACAAAGACCTTTATCCCATAATAATTGATAAAAACGCAAACGTTCTTTCTATGCCTCCAATAATAAACGGTGAACTGACAAGGGTCACAACGGCAACAAGAAACATCTTCATAGACGTTACAGGAACACACTTAGATGCTGTCATTGGAGCAGCTGAAATAGTTGCGACAGCAGTATCAGAATACGGTGATATAATCGAAAGAGTTACAATAGTGCATCCTCATAGAACGATCGTAACTCCTGAAATCTCTTACAAAGAAATCAGCATTAGTATAGACCTCGTTAAAGAAGTTTTAGGGATAGACCTTAGCACCAAGGACATTGAGAAGAGTCTCAAGAGGATGATGTATGATGTATCACTTAAGGATGACAAGATTATCGCAAAATATCCTACATTCAGAAGAGACATTTTACATCCTATAGACATCATTGAGGACATAGCAATAGGCTACGGATATGAATCCTTGGGAGAGGATCTTCCAAAGGAATACTCACAAGGGCATGAGGATCCCGTTCTAGAGGAAATAGACATTATAAGAGATATCTTAGTTGGACTTGGCTTTATTGAGGTCATAACGTTTACACTTATTAGTGATGAGTACGAGTTCGATAAACTTCGTCTAAGAAGATCAAAAGCTGCAAGAATATTAAATCCAATAACGAGCGAAATGACGATCGTACGAAGTAGCCTCATACCATCCCTCCTTAAAGTCCTACACTATAACAAAGATGAAGAGCTCCCGCTCAGAATATTTGAGGTTGGAGAAGTCGTTAACGAAGAGTACAAAAACGAGTATATGCTTTCATTCCTAGTAATGGATACAAAGAATGCAAACTTCAATGAAATGAGAAAATACGTAGAAGCATTCTTTAGATATTATTGTGGTTCTTGTGCAAAACTCAAGATGAAAGACGATCCTAGGTTCATACCTGGAAGATCTGCGGAAATACTTATAAACAACGTTCCAGTAGGGATTTTTGGAGAGGTTCACCCTGAAGTACTTGAGAACTTTAATATTCCCTATCCAGTGGTAGCTACAGAAATAAAGATAAATGATATGCTTAAAGCGTTACATAACCGTCCTTGAGAAGCTTTTTAATAATTTCATCAGGGTTTATTTCTGACTTTACCTCTGGTTCAACAATTTCTATGTCTTCTGGTATTTCCTCTTCTTCTTCACTAGATTTTCTAGCCTCAAGCCTAAGTTGTTCTAGCTCTTTTCTGAGCTCCCTTGCTTTTTCAAAGTACTCGTTAGCTTTGTTTTTATAGGCCTCGATGATCTTTGCCTTCTTGTTTATTTCGTTGTTAAGATGAGCTATTTGAAACACTATTTCCTTTATTTTTTCATTTAGTTCTCCTATTCTTGGCCCAATTTCTGATATTTTAGCCCTTATTTCACCTAATTCACTATATAGCTTGCTTAACTCTTCATTTATGTTGTTTATTTCATCCATATAATTTATTTCTGACCTAACTTGGACTTCTAACTTTTCTACTTCCTTCTCAAGCTCTAGTATTCTCTGTACTATCTCCTGCTCCTTCCTCACGCTCATAGGCATGGTCTCATGAAGTTCTTCGAGTTCCTTGAGCTCTTTATACATCTTTTGGTAAACACTTTCTATTTTCTTGTAGTCTTTGTATTCTCTAAGAAGAGTCCTCTTCCTGTCTATGAGATCCCTTATATGTCTTCTGAGACTCTCTCTTCTTCTTTTAAGCTCATTTAGCTCATCAAGAAGTTTCCTTTTTTGTTCTCTTAAAGAATTAAGTTCATTGAACTTCTCCCTTCTCTCTGATTTCAAAATCCTAAGTTCTTCTATATGCTCTCTAGCTTTCTTGTTCCATTCCTTGCCCTTTGCTAGAACACTCTTAAGCTTCATTTCTGCTTTACGAAATTTGTTCCAGTTCTTTATAGCCACGAACACCACCAAGGGGTTTGTTTTATGCATATGCTAATATAATGAGGCTCCCTACAGGGAGCAATTAGGATTAAAAATTCATCGCATGTTCATGAATCTTGCCCTTCTATTCTCATTAGCCCATCATTGGGAGGTTTATCGTAGGAGTGGGTTGTGCTCCTCTCGGGTATTAATTTACCTCCCCATGTAGGGGTAAACCCAGGAGGGATTCCTCAGGCTGACATAGATGGGGGGCTTTTTGTAGTAAATTCTTTTTATAAATATTGTTAAACACTGGCCAACAGTGCTCAAACCTAACTCATATAATAGTGGTAGCCCCGCGGGGATTCGAACCCCGGTCGCGGGCTCCAAAGGCCCGCATGCTAGTCCGCTACACCACGGGGCTAAAGTATTCAGTAGCATGGAATTCGAAAGACAACATCTATCTTTTCCGTCTTAAGAGATATTATTTTAGAGTGATATTAAAGTTTTTTGAGCATGTATTCTCAATAAATATGTACACATTATAGTGTGATGCCATATGAAAAGCTCTGATAATATTGTGAATCCTGTGATTGTATGGTCTCCAGTAAAAGATATCGCGCCCCACGAATGGGCCGAAGACGGGTTATGGCTCTTCGGGAGTTTTAACCCACTAATGTACAGGACTGTTCCAAGTGTTCACTCAGGAGCATATGTTCCATTAAAGGCATATCTTGTATCCTTTGACGAAATTTACGAAAGAGCTGAAAAAATTGTATTCCCCAACTTCATGGAAGACAAGACAGAAAGATTCGGAAAGGCCTATATATCCAGGGACATGTTCACAAGAGTTGTTAGAATATGGGAAGCTCATGAAGGAGTTTTCGCAGCAAAGTTTGACGATATCTATGTTTTTGAGGGAGCACCCACTGAGGAGTTATCTCCTGAAGACATTAGAGATATCATGTCCTGGAATCCCATATCCAAAGAGCTCACTGAGCTGATGAACATTTTTCTAGAAAGTGCCACAATGGGCCATGACATTGTTGAAGAACTTCAAATATACGATATAACTAAGGACACTTCAGGGATTAAAACGTCCAGCACTATAAAATATCTCGAAAAACTAAAGGCTTATCATAAAAGCGTTAAAGAATTCCTCTCAAAATATAAACCCACAAGTGAAATTCCAAAAAAGGAGCCAAGGACTTTGTTCTTAAGCTATGACAAAGATATTGCTAATTACATTGTAGGCACATTAATAAGACACCGACATCAGATGAAAGACCAAAAGATTACTGTGGACATAGTGCTTCCAGAGTTAATACATGAAACGTTCTCTGGAAATCTAGAGTACTTTATGGGTTGGATGAAACGTCTCTTTAATTCCCTTGTAAGACTCTCAAAAGATATAGCAACAAGATATGACATAACAAATTACAGGCTTGCATTTCTTAACATGTATTCAGAGGTAGTTCGAGGTAAAACACCGTATGAAGGCATAGAGGAGCTCGTGCCAGAGATTCCTCCAACGGAGATTGGATATATCTATGGACGTGTCCTTCCAATAATTTACAGAGACTACCTACTAAAAGAATACAAGAACATTATATATTGGAGCAGAGAAATCACAGCAATGCTTGCAATAGCTCATTGTCTTAGGGCCCTCAAAAGGAGAGGTATAGTTGAATTTGAACAGGAGTACGAAAAAGTGTTGAAACTATTGGAAGTCCTATAGGCTATCGTTTATGTAGGCTTTCTATAAGCTCCTTTAGTTCATTTATTTCTCTTTCAAGTTTTTCTATTTTATCCTTGAGCTCAATGACAAGTTTTTCAGTGTTTATAACTGCCTTTTCCCAAGGGTCAAGCTTTTCACTGTACGAGAACGTGTGATATATATACATTCCAGCAAATATTCCACCAATAACTGCAAGGAAAAACATAGATGAAAGACTTATTAGCCATGAAATTATTTGAACTGTCGTCGGTACTGGAAGTATACGCATTGACATAAGGAGGACTATAGCTGCTATTACCCCTATTATTATAGCAACTGTTATCACAGAACTGCTAACACGTCTGGTTTCCTCTATGGGCATTTTCAATCACTTCCGATTCTTCGAGTGTCACATCATAAGATACTCCATGATACATCCCATCAACATATATTTTCCCATCAACAATCTCTATTGTGAGGTTCTTTACATATATTCGTAATGTATTATCCTTCATATCATAGTATTCCACAATAACACTTACATTATACGTTGTGTTTGAAAGATTCAACACATACAAAAGTGAAGGAGCATTCTCCACGGAAAATGCTAAGGTGTTGTTAATATATAATGTTATATTGCGATATATCACAAAATCTCCCAAAGTTGGTCTTATCCAAAAGTACGTAAGTCCCAGATCCTCCTCAATAGAGATTGTGAGTCTTGGAATATCAGAAGGAGAAAAAACGCTTGGTTGTTCAGTACAGCCTAGGCTGACAAACATCCCTAACACAGCAATGATCAGTAAAATACTTTGAATTGTTATTAGAGGCTTAACTCTCAAGATACACACCCCTTATTAAATCTAAGTTCAATCGAAGTCGACAAGGGGAGTTCTTGCTGACACCTTGAATATATAACCTGCTCTTCTTTTATGTCTCGAGTTCTCAACCATGCTAATTATTTTACGTACATCATCAAGTGAGACTCCCGTTTCCTTAGAGATTCTATCTATACTGTATCCTAATTCATAAGCATAAAGTACTTTATCTAACAGCTCATAGGAAAATCCTAATTCATTTTCATCCTTTTGTCCAGGATAAAGCCCTGCTGAAGGACTTTTCTTTATAATTTTCTCAGGAATTCCCAATCGTCTAGCAAGAACATATACTTGTGTTTTATAGAGATCTCCTATGGGATACACATCTGCTGCTCCATCACCATACTTAGTGAAGTATCCTAAGAGTAATTCACTTTTATTCGATGTTCCAGCCACTAAGTAATCAAGCTCATTGGCAAAAGCGTAAAGTATGAGCATCCTTAACCTTGGCCTGATGTTTATCTTAGCCTTATGCGTGTTCACCTCTAGTGTCCTTTCGATCTCAGAAAGGATGTTAGATATTTCTATGACCCTATACTTAAGTCCCTCACGTTTCGAGAAGTCTATAGCATCCTTAAGATCTTGTTCATTAACACCATTTTCTGGCATTATGAGAGCAAGCACGTTTTCCTTACCTAATGCCTCTAAGCAGAGTTTAGCAGTTACTGCAGAGTCTACTCCACCACTTAACCCAAGAACAACACCATTAGCGTTAGCATTTTTTACTGTATTCCTAATAAAGACTTTGACACCATCTATAAAGAACTCTGGAGGTTCAGGTACTGATATCATCTTAATCACTCCATTTGTTTGCACTCCTAGCTGAATATGATCATAACAATTATCTACTGTACTCCCAGAGTAACGTATAAGCGTCAAGTAAATTATTGCACGAAGATATTTATAATTACCTTGCGGAGTAGTAACAATTTTTATAGACATTGATAGACAACCTACAACCACAACGCACTTATACCCCCTCCCGAAACATAATCCCGCCCACGACTAAAGCGCCGAAACCTCACGGCCTAAGACCATGGGGAAATGTGACGGACTCGAGCTAAGGATGTGAGGCTTTCCTCCCCCGAAAGGGGAAGTGGGGGTTACCCTGAATGGGGCGAGACCGATGATATGCTCCCGATGAACCCTGAGGGGGCTGAGGTTGATGTGCCCTAAGGCTTATATAGGGATTGGTATGCCTATATAAGCTGAACCCCTAATACAAGGTGCTGTCAAATGGATGAAAGAAGGCATGTCTTATCACTCCTAGAAAAGCTTGTGACA
>JAGGXY010000011.1:0-8529 GCA_021162855.1 Methanobacteriota archaeon | reverse complement strand
GGCTAAATGGAATGGCTTAAGCGTTGATTATGTCAAAGCTTATAGGATCTCAAGCCTCTGCCCGAGGTGTGAGCACAAGCTGAAGAAAACCAGAAGGGCAGAGGCTCAAGCCAGGATGTGGGAGTCCCATCCCCCGAACACTCCCCAATGAAGGAGGACGGGACAGGAGAACTCCTCAAGGCAGTTATTTAAACCACCTTGATGAGAGAATGGTTAAAATCCCTAAAAGTAGACTTAATATAAGAAAACGGTGATGTCGTTGGAGGGGCGGGAATATTTTACTCATCATAAAAGAACTACAATAGTTCTTCTACTATCAACAGCCTTTGTAACGATAGTACAGAAGATACTCCTTCAGACATTTATTAAATTTGGAGTATTAAATGATTCCGAAGATTACCTCATGAAATATCTTTTTATGATACTTACAGCATTCATCTCGTATTTACCTATATCCCTGGTGATAAGTTTCGAGTCGCATATAGACGCCATTAATTTCTTTAAGAAAATAGCAGATCTTAGACTTTTCATAGCGTTTGCTCTCCTCATCCCCGCTACTAAAAGGTATTTTATGGAAGTCAGTGGAAGTATTATAGATAATTCTACAGCGTTTATGACAATTATATTCCTGCTTGTAACGTGTTATATAATTGAAAGAACTATAGTAGCAACTCTAACTGCTCTGGCATCTCAGAGATTGAAAATAAAATCAAAGAAGATAATGTCCCCCGAACTCTACTTTGACGTCGTTTACATACCGCTTTCATATATTCAGAACATGCTTATAGGAGTCTCTATAGCGCTTTTTATAATCTTGCTTGTAACAATGGCACTATGGGGCACAGAGAACCTTACTGGCGTGATGTTCGTGAATGAAATCTCGGATTTCCTCTATCATATTTATATGTATCCACTCTAACATGGCTGTATAATAAGAGGTGTTCCCTTTGGGTGAACTATATTTGAGACTACGCATTAGGAGTATAATTGATAATTTTCTCAGCGGAAAAATCACAAGAAATGACGCTATAAAGCAAATCACAGAGCTTAAGGATCTATTATACATTTCAAGCTCTTTAGAACTCATAAAGACCGTAGAAAAAATACTTAGGTATTTGGAAGAGGGCGATATTAAGGCTATAAGAAAAATGATGAACAAAAAGCCCACAAAACTTTAGACACTATGTTCATGGAAAAATCTATGTCCCTTAAAAATGATGTGCTTTAAGGTCTTATTTAGTGTCTATCTCTCTTTCCTTCATTTAAATGTTTCTATGGTTGCTAAAAATGCTAGTGTGCCTTGCGGAACTGTTCATTAAAAAGGTAATGTTTGAATGCTTTCGTGATTAAATGTGAATATATAGTAGCTATGAAGAGGTCTACACAATCAAACAAGCAATATTGATGCTCCCGATGAACACAGATGGGCACTGAGGCTGATGCGTCCCAAGTCTGTCGTAATTCACGACGAACAGATCCCTTCCAAGCGGTCTTAGTACTATTTAAATTGTTTAGCAATACCTGCATGGTTAATATCTATCACGCAACAAGAATGCATTATTTGGATTTTTTTATAAATATTATAAATCAGTTTTATTCAAAGTCAAGCAGGCAATGTTACCACTAACCCAAAAGGAGTGGTGGGACACATGAAGGTTGATATTAACGAACTTTTCGAGCTTGTAAAAGTTCCAGGAGTATCTGGATACGAAAAGCCAATAGCAGAATATTTAAAGTCCAAGACTGAGGCATTAGGATTTGACACTAAAGTAGATGCCCTTGGAAACGTGTGGGTTAACGTGCAAGGCAATGGTAAATCCAGATATGTTCTTGCAGCTCACATGGATGAGCTTGGTCTTGTAGTCTCAAAGATAACAGATGATGGATTCCTAAAGTTCAAGAAAATAGGAGGAATAGATGACAGAGTTCTACCATCTACACATGTAATCATACATGGTGAAAAGGAACCTGTGGAAGGAGTAATAACGATGATACCACCACATCTCAGGATAAAGGCTGAGGAAACGAACAAGGCCTTGGAGTGGCATGAGCTTATGATAGATGTCGGAGCAAACTCGAGAAAGGAAGTTGAAGAGCTTGGAATAAGAATTTCTAACCCAATAACTTTCAAAAAGACCCTAACATTGTTGAAAAACAACAGATTTTCTACAAGAGGGCTTGATGACCGTACTGGGTGTTATATCTTAATGAAGATTTTAGAGAGGTTCTCAAGGGAAACTCCTGATGCCGACCTAACAGTCATATTCACCGTGAGAGAAGAGGTGGGATTACACGGAGCACTGGCAGCCTCTAAAATACTTGGAGAAATAGACTTGGCAATAGCTATTGACACAACAAATGCTACAGACTATCCTGGGCTTCCAGATGTGTATTCTGGAACATTAAAGCTTGGAGAAGGTCCAGCCCTAAGACTTGTCGATAGGGCATTTACAGCCACTTGGAAAGCCAGAGAATTCGTTGAAAACGTGGCTAAAGAGCATGCCATAAAATACCAACCCTTGGTCACTGGAGGAGGCACAGATGCCATGGCATTGGGTCTTTATGGAGGACCTAGGAACTCCATAGCTATTTGTATACCAACAAGATATACACACTCCCTTGTAGAAGTCGAACAAAAGGATGATATAGAAGAAACAATAAAGCTTATAGAAAATATCGCAAATACGAAGTATTCCTAACTTCTTTTTTAGATTTCTCATTCACTTACACTATTTTATGGATGTTGTCCTCTTAAGTTCTAAGAAGACTTCACAGAATGTCGCTAAGAAAGCCTCGCGCTTTAGCGCGATGAGGTCAATTGAATAGCATTTAGGTTTGTACCTGTGAATACTGTTCTCCGTTACATCCAGTTTTATTAGTCTTTGGGAATATTTGGTACTGGATGGAGTGGAGAACGAAAGTATTGTTCTATCTCTACGCACATTAAATTATATGGTGCAAAAGTAGAGTACTCATTTGAAATAGTTCCCAGAGTAGCTCGTAATCTTATAGAGAAGTATTCATAGATAATAAAATAATCTTTATAAAACGTATTATCCATGAGTTTTCTAGGACGTGTGCATCTGAAGATTGGAATAACTCTCGGGGCTGTATAATATTACCTCCAGACGAAAAATGCACTATATAGAGTCAAATTTGAGTATTTAGATCTCTTAAGGAGGAGGTTATTGTGACTGAGGAGAAACCTATCATAGGGCACATAAATGACGTAAAGGAGGAGAGTGTTGAGGGTGCTAAGAACACAAAGATTCAGTGGTTGATCCATAAAGATGTCGGTGCTAAGAGATTTGCTATGAGGAGATTTACTATAAAGAGAGGAGGCGAAATTCCTAAGCACAGTCACCCATGGGAGCATGAAATATATGTGCTCTCAGGGTCAGGAGTCGTTGGGATTGGTGACAAAGAGTACGTTGTGAGTGAAGACATGTTTATATACATACCACCTAACATTGAGCACTGGTACAAAAATACGGGGGATGAGGACTTCGTTTTCATATGCATTATACCATACCTCGAGTAAAAGGGATATGAGTACAGTTCGAAAGTTATAAACGAAATAACATGTTTGCTCTCATGATACCCTTAATTATTGGTTGTTTTCCAAATTGAAGGTTGAATAATTTAGGAGGAAGAACTTGATGGCAAGATTTGGCCCTGCAGGTATTCCAACAGTGACAAAACCTAGAGATGTTGTAAAAGGTATTGAAGACGTGTACTCCATGGGTCTGGATCTTATGGAACTTGAGTTCGTCTACGGTGTGTGGATAAAGAACAGCGAAAATGGTCTAAAGAAGGCACTGGAGATAAAAAATAAGGCAAAAGAGCTAGACGTATTTTTAAGTGCACATGCACCTTACTACATAAATCTTGCATCTGAAGATAAAAAGAAAATACAAGCAAGCATCCAAAGGCTTGTGGACTCTGCCCGCGCAGCACATTGGACCGGAGCAAGATATGTAGTTTTTCATCCTGGATATTATGGAAAACTCGGAAAAGATGAAGCATATAAAATAGTGAAGGAGAACTTGGCGAGAGCTATTGAGATGGTTAAGGATAGAGGGTACGAGGTATATCTATCACCAGAGACTACGGGGAAAGTTAGTCAAATTGGAAGTTTAGAGGAAGTTGTAAGGCTCTGTGAAGAATTAGATGGTTTATGGCCAACAGTCGACTTTGCGCACCTTCATGCTAGAAATCGAGGTAAATACTCAGGAGAAAATGCAAAAGAGATATACATGAAAGATCTAGAATTCATAGAAGATAGACTTGGTTATGATGTAGTAAAGAGACTTCACATACATTTCTCAGGAATAGAATATGGTGAAAAAGGCGAAAAAAAGCATCTAATATTAAGACATTCGGACTTGTCCTTTGAGGCACTAGCAGAGGCTCTCGTAGAGATGGGTTTAACAGAAGTTACTATAGTAAGCGAATCACCTATACTTGAGCAGGATGCATTACTTATGAAAGAAATATACAAGAGAATGCTCCATCAAGTTAAACCCTCTAATAAGAGGTAGAAACAAAATGGGAGAGAAATATCTAGTACTCGTAGTCGATAGAGACGATGATATTGGAAGAAAGACACAATATAAGACCCCAATATTAGGTAGAGATAATGTTCTTGATGTTGCTCAAGAGTTCGCTCTAAGGGATCCAGAAGATAGCGACCTTAATGCTATATATGCTGCAATTAAGTTATATGACGAGTTGATCAGAGAAGGTAAAGATGTAGAGATCGCAATACTTTGTGGAACTGAAAGCGCTGATAGAAGTGCAGATGAGAAAATAGAAAGAGAGCTTCTTGAGGTTTTAAGAATAACTGAGGCAAGGGGCGTTTACTTAGTGTCTGATGGTGCCGAAGATGAGTACATAATTCCAATAATCACATCGTATGTCCCCATAAAGAGCCTTAGGAGAGTAGTAATAAAACAGGCCCCAAACATAGAGACCACGTACTATGTGTTAAAGAAATTCATAGAGGATGAAAAAATACAAAGGAAATTCATACTACCACTTGCCATATTTTTCTTAGCTTATGGGGCTTTAATGCTCCTTGGAAAGTCAAGTTATGCTTTAGCTACAAGCCTTGTGATAATCTCTGCATATGCACTTATGAAAATATATAAGCTTGAGAACCATTTCGCAAGATTCCTCTTAGTCATAAAGGAGAGGTTCTCTGCTGGTAGCATTCAAGTCATATTTAACACGATTGCACTTGTTATCTTACTCGCAGGGACTCTTCAAGCTATAGGCGTTGCTATAACATTCTCTCCTGACAATGTAACGCCTTTTGCACGTTATGCTTCAATAATAGCTGGATTAAAAGCTCTAACTTGGTGGGTGTATCTTGCATATTTAATGGCATTTCTTGGAAGAATAGTCGAAATGCTTGTTAATGAGAAGAGATTAGAGCTTGACCCCCTGATATCTTCCCTTACAAACAGCTTGGTCTTGGTCCTTGTTATATTTGCCATACTATCAGCCACACATGTTGCATTTACAACAACGCCAGAAAATGCCGTATTTTCTGCAATAACGTCCAATGACTTTATACTCTATATATCGATAGCAATTTTCATAATAATCATTAGGTATATCATAGAGAAATCCACTAAGAAAGCTCCTAGGTGAAACGATGTCCAAAGTACATCTAAAGAGTTTAGACTGGTGGTGGCCGATATATAGAAAGATAGCGTCATCTCTTGGAATCAATCCAAAGAAAGACGAAATCGCAACAATCGAGGCTTCTAAACATCTTTTGTCATATGGTTTTGATTTCTTTGAGAATGTTCTGAGAGCTGAAAACCTACTAAGGGGAAAAACTGTTGCTGTTGTTGGAGCTCATGAGTCTTTTCTTAATCAACGTATCGAGGGGGATGTGATAATAGCTTCTGATGGGGCATATAATGGACTTGTCCTTTACAAGGATATTCTCCCTGAGATCGTTGTTACAGACTTTGATGGAGTATCCTTAAAGCTCTTGTCTAGGCATAAACCCCTCGTGTTTGCACATGTCCATGGGGACAATATCTTAGAATACCTAAGAAGTGCTCCTAATATTATAAATCAGCTAGTACCTACAACCCAAGCTTTTCCTTATTTTCCCTTCTATAACTTTGGAGGGTTCACAGACGGTGATAGAGCAGTAGCCATAGCAATGGCGCTAGGAGCAAGAAAGGTGAAAGTATATGGTTTTAAAAGGGACTCTATAGGAAAATTCTCTGGAAAAACTAGAGCTCCCATTAAGAGGAAAAAGCTTGAGATTGCTTACGAGATCATTGAAGTTCTGAGGAATATTCATGGCACTGAGGTGGTTATTATTGAGGATTAAGTACTTCATTGAGCTCTCAAGACCTATTAATGTCCTTATGGCAATAATAGGCGTAGTTCTCGGTGCTGGTTTGGGGGGATCTATAGAATGGGCGTTTGTTATTCTTGCATGTATTGCGGCAGCGACATTCACAGCGGCAGGGAATGCACTTAATGACTATATTGACAGGGATCTAGACAGAATTATACACCCTGACAGGCCAATACCTTCTGGAAAAATATCACCTAGAGAAGCATACATGTACGCTGTTTCAATGTTTGTGCTTTCTGCCATATTTGCCAGTGTACTGGCATATTTTAAACCATTAACACTCCTTGTCTACGCGCCTGTTCTGGCATTTATGCTCATGTATGAGCTTAAACTTAGATTGAAATACTATGGACCCATAGGGAACGTCCTGATAGCTTCCCTTGTTGGAGCAACATTCTCGTATGGTGCTTTGGCTTCCAAGCCTAATAATTTAGCATTCATGCTGACCTTATACGCGTTCCTCTCGAACTGGACGAGGGAGATCGTTAAAGATCTTGAGGATCTTCCAGGAGATAAAGCCGCAGGAAGGAAAACGCTGCCTATGATAATCGGGGAGGACTTATGTAAAAAGATCTCATTAATCCCACTTATAGTAGCTGTTGTTACGAGTCCAATACCTTACGCTATCGGGAACATGGACATTATACCGTTCGTGATACTTCTCGTTGGTGATTGCATATTCATTTACTCAATGGCCCTTACACTAAAGAAACAATATAAAATGGCGCAGAAAACCATGAAGTATGGTATGCTTGTCATTCTGGTAGCCTACTTCATTCAGCTCTTAATTATACTTCTCTGACCTGGTTTGTATTATGTTTAAAAGAAGATCCATTCCTATGTTCCCACCGCTTATTAGTGTGATTATCTTAGCACCTTTTGGAATACCTAGATCAGCAAAGAGTATTGCTGCAAGTCCTGCCACTCCAGCAGGCTCTCCTACGAGTTTATTGCGTGTGAGTAATAGGTAAATAGTATCTTTTAGATCATCATCACTTACTAGAACTATGTCATCTACGAGCTCGCTTATTATCTTAAACGTTAACTCTCCTGGCCTTCTAACAGCTATGCCCTCGGCTATTGTATTTATGGTTTCTAGCTCAATAACATGTCCTTTTTCAACTGAGAGCTTCATTGAAGGTGCCCCTTTTGATTGAACTCCTATTACCTTTATCTTTGGATTAACGGCTTTTATAGCAATCGCTATTCCAGATATAAGTCCTCCTCCACCTATTGGAACCACTATTGCATCAAAATCTTTAAGATCTTGAAGGATTTCTATTGCTATCGTGCCCTGACCAGCTATTACCTTAGGATCATCGAATGGGTGAACAAAAACATATCCTTTTTCCTCTATAAGCTTCATCGTATACTCAAGGGCCTCATCGAACACCTTTCCGTGAAGTATAACCTCCGCCCCATAGTTTCTTGTAGCATTTACCTTGGGTTTTGGAGTCCCTTCCGGCATTACAATCACTGCTTTAGCTCCTCTAAGCCTTGCAGAATAAGCAACACCTTGGGCATGATTTCCAGCACTACATGCTATTATTCCACGTCGTATTTCCTCATCACTAAGACTTAGAACCTTGTTCAAAGCCCCTCTTATCTTAAAAGCTCCAGTCTTCTGAAGGTTTTCAAGCTTCATGTAAACCTTGTATCCACTCATGTCACTGAATGTCCTTGAGGTTTCTATAGGAGTTCTTTTAATGTATGGAGATATGCGCTCATATGCCTCCAGGATATCTTTATATGCGACCTCTGCAACATGACCTGTACCTGTGCCCATGGGAATCTTCCTCTTCTTTGACAATGTTATATCAAAGAGATACCTATAACAATTAGTAAAAATAATCAATTAAAGATTATCTAGTACTTTAACGATACAGGTACAACATTAGGGATCAAGGAACACGTTATCATCGGGACTTTCTTCCTACCCGTTCTGGTTAGCCGTAACTTGTGTAATGGCTGACCTTCTCTCTTATAGTTTTATTGGAGGGTTTTTGGGGAACGGTGACCCCCACATCCTCAGGACTCTTAGGCGGGTGTTCCAGGAGCCTATAATATCACGAGCTGTCTCGAGACCAGAGTTTTTTCGGGTTTTCGAGGGTAATTCTATCATGCTTCCCCACGATCTCGACAAT
>JAGGXY010000102.1:0-5175 GCA_021162855.1 Methanobacteriota archaeon | reverse complement strand
CTCCTCATTGGATATACGCGGGGTGTGCCAGCACCCTTTAAACACAACCTGTTCGCAAGGCGGAGAGGTGGGCTATAGTTCTCCTCTCGGGGACTTTGCTGGCCTCCCTGCCCACTCGGCATTAGACAAATCGAGGCAAGGCTTTATAAGACTAACACTCCACCTCCCCAATTCATCCCCGCTCTAAAGAGCAGGGCTTTCTTAGCAACGCTCTGTAAATCTAACGTGAGATTGTTAAACCCCTGTAATTCGACTAAACATACCCCAAATGTGATAGGAGGGTGAAGCACCAAAAGGGCTGTTCCATAGTTCGCAAAAAGTGAAACGCTTGCCATCCCCCGCTCCCCATAAATTTTAAACATTATTAGGGCTTATCTCATTATAATGTGCCAATCCACGATATGTGAGGTCCTAAGCCCAAATGGAGGCGATAAAGCCGCGAGGATGTGGGGCTCGCATGCCTCCCAAAGCCCTCCAATGAAGCCAGAGGAGGGAAGGTTATCCGATACGATAGTCTCGCATGTTTTAAAAGTAGCGGATAACCAGAACGGAAGCCTCCTAATGACGGGCCGATGAAGACCAATCCCTACAGGATCATGGCAGTAAAAAGGCCAGGGATCAGGATTAAAATTCCACAAGATTGCACTAACTTCCCCGTAGGGAGAAACCCTGACTATATATGGGACAAAGTTTTTAAGTTTAAGATAATTGAAAAGATCAGTAATGAACAATACACCTCAAGCGTTTCCCTTGTAGTCTAGTTATAACATTAAATAGTCTTTTAACTTACAAGAGCCATACAAGGGTGGAGGTGAGTACGTGAAACGCAGCTCAAGGAACTGGAAAAAGGCAGGCAGAATGAGATGGAAATGGCGTAAAAAGCGTATGAGACGTGAGAAAAGAGAAAGAAGAAGACAGAGAGGTATAATCGTGTAAAAAGCGCTTTGTTCGTCATCGAAAATTATTTAAGCACCTTTATGCTACTAAATTATTAAAATGAGGAAAGCAATGTGTGTTTCCTTATGAAATGCCTCTATGGGCGAGTCTTAACCCTATGATAAAGTGCCCCCATAATGGATTGGGGGCGTGGGGTAGCCAGGCATCCTGGCGGGCTCCAGTCGGCCTGAAGGGTTGGGAGAGACCCGCTGACCTGGGTTCAAATCCCAGCGCCCCCACCAATTTATTTCTTCTTTGATATCCTCTGACTGATCCTAAAGCTACTTCTCAATGGATCAACCATGAGCGGTGAGGATCTATGTCAGCAAGCATAGATAATTTTGCAGAATTATGGGACTCCTATGAACTTTCTAAGGATATTAAAGAAGTCCTAGAGGAGGCATATCCATATATGCAGCATTCTAAGCATATAGTTGAAGAAATAATATTGAAACATAAAATATCAACTCTCGAGGATTTAGAAAAGCACATTGAAAAGATATTAGGAGACTACAATAGGATATATCCAAGATGTTCTATAACATTGCTAACGGATCTAAAGATACTATTAAACGTAATCAAGAAGTTAAAAAAGGAACATAAGCGGTGAAAAACGTGGTTGAAGTTGCTTGGCCTAACCCTACAAAGGAAGACTTTGAAATAGCTGATAGATATGGATTCACCCCGCAACTTGTTGCCAGATGGAGGATGATACTAGGAAATGAAGTTAAGGATCTCATAGAGGCTATGAATAGCTATAGCAGAGTGTTCATAAGGGTGAATACCCTTAAAATTTCGCCTAGGGATTTAAAGGAAAGACTTGAGAAAGAGGGATTTGTTCTCAAAGATACGTTTCTTGAGTATGCGTTTGAGGTCGTTAAAAGACCCTACACGCTATCCTCTTCTAGGGAATATCTCCTTGGATACTTTTATATACAGGATCTATCTTCTATGATTCCTCCGCTTCTCTTGGATCCAAAACCCAGAGAGAAAATACTTGATCTAGCAGCAGCACCTGGTGGTAAAACGACGCACATAGCCCAAATGACAAATGAAAAAGCCAAGATTGTGGCCATTGATATTTCAAAGAGAAGGCTTGCATCAATGAGATCTAATGTGAACAGATTGGGCGTAAAAAACATAGTAATGATAAGGATGGATGGGCGAAAGATAGCATCATATAACGTACGATTTGACAAGGTGCTTCTAGATGCTCCATGTACAGGAGAAGGGGTAATCCCACGAGATCCTAGCAGGAAGACGATAAAGCTTAAGGAGTATAAGTCGAGAGTTACACTTCAAAGGGAGCTCATAAAGGCAGCATATGACGTGCTTAAGCCTGGAGGACTTTTAGTGTACTCTACGTGTACTTATGCTCCAGAAGAAAACGAGGGAAATGTGAAGTATGCCATAGAGGAGCTCGGAATGGAGCTGATAGATGACTGGACTATAGATGGGTTTAAGCCCTCTGAGGGATATAAGTTAAAGGGTGTTTGGAGGACATACACGCATAGGCAGAGAACACTGGGTGCTTTTTATGCAGTCCTCAAGAAGTCAGAAGATTGATAGGATTTGGAGAAGGCCTACAAAAAAAGAAGGGGAGATTATAATTTCAAAGCTTGAATACTTTGGAGAGAGCGTTCCAGAGAATGTTCTTAAAGGATATGATCTCTATATCCTTGAGATAACTCGTAGAGAGGTTTTCTTAGTGAAGAGAGATCTTTCTAGCCTTATAGAGATCTTTAAACCTTATGCTGTTGGTATAACATTTGGAGAACTAAAAGGGAACGTGTTCATGATATCATTGGCAGGTGGGTATCTTATTTCCAAGTATGCCACGAAAAAAAGAGTTTTCTTAGATAGAGAGGGAAGTATAAAGTTCATATATGGTGAAGGTCTCGAAGGGCCTGATATAGAGGACTGGGATGAGGACATAGAGGATAACGATGTTGTCCTAGTGCTTAGCGAGAATGGTGAGTTTTTAGGCTTTGGGAGGGCAAAAGTGAAAAACCTTAGAGTAGTGAGCGTCGAAAATGTCATCGATATAGGATGGTACCTGAGGAGTGAAATGGATGAAGAGTAAAGGTATTAAGATCAGAGAAGCGCGTGATAATGACCTCATGGAAATGCTTTCAATGCTTGCTGAGGAAGGAATATATCACAATGAGGAGCTTTACGTACTCCTATATGAAAACTATCCAGATCTTATGCTCATTGCAGAAGAGGATGGAAAGCTAGTAGGCTTTGTTATAGGAAGTCTTTCCACTGAAGAATCTGGGAGAATTCTCGTATTATTTGTAAAAAAAGACTACAGAGGAAGAGGTGTGGGTAAGGCTCTAATGAAGGAAATATTAAGGAGATTTCTTGTTAAGTATTGCGTAAAAGAGGTCACTCTAGAAGTTCATGAAAAAAACGAGACAGCCATTAAACTTTATGAAAAACTTGGATTTAGAAAGGTGAGAAAATTGTACAAATATTATGATGGGGAAGATGGTTGGCTTATGGTTAAAAGACTTGTACCCTAGTTGATATTCCTCACGATGGAAATATATACCCCTGAGGACTTTCTCTCTGTGGCATCATGATCAATAAAAACTGTGGTCACACATCAACAGTTCATCATGTTAAATATTTCATGAATAAGGGTGTAAGGAAGGATGTACGAGATAATGTTCTTAGGAGGAGCAAAGGAAGTTGGAAGAGTAGGTATGTTAATGCTGAAAGAAGGAGTGCCAGTGGCTATATTCGATTACGGTATGAAACCATCAAATCCACCAGAATACCCCATAGAAGCACCATCTGTTAACAGTGTGTTCATAACTCACGCACATCTTGATCACTCAGGTTTGGCACCATGGTTAGCAGCGAGGTACGCGCCAAGCATATATGCCACACCAGTTACACATGAAGTAGGAGAGCTTCTTCATAGAGATGCAATAAAGGTCGCGAATATAGAAGGATATCCTATCCCATACTCGAACGAGGAGGTAGACATATACAAAAGTATCTCAATGGCATACCTGAACTTCAATGAAGATATTGAACTCGAGAGTGAAAGAGTAGAGGTAGTCCCGGCAGGTCACATACCCGGAGCATCAATGTTCAGGATCATAACGGACACTGGGATTGCACTTTTCACGGGGGATCTAAACACAAGGGAGACGTATCTTGTCGGAAGTGCTAAACCAGTGTCGGCAGATACCCTTATAATAGAAGGAACATACTCAGGGAGAGAGCATCCTGACAGAGCCGAAGTGGAGAAGATATTTTTAGATGCTATTGAAGAAAGAGTCTCACGTGGTGGAACAGTTCTTGTTCCAGCCTTCGCAGTGGGAAGATCACAAGAGGTTCTTATGATACTAACGAAGCGTGGCGGTTATGATGTTTGGTATGATGGCATGGGTAAACAGGTATCAGAAATATACCTCTCACATCCAGAGTACCTTAGGGATTCAAACGCTCTAAGAAAGGCACTAAAGGAAGTGAATATAGTACAATTACCGGCACATAGAAATAAGGCATTGAAGGAAGGAAATGTTATAGTTGCAACATCCGGTATGCTTGAAGGAGGACCCGCACTATACTACCTTTCAAAGCTTAAGGACGATCCTAGAAATGCTGTATACTTCACAGGGTATCAAGTGGAGGGCTCAAACGGTAGATACTTGCTTGACACTGGACATGTAAACCTTCAAGGGGTAAGCGTGCCTGTAGTTGCAGATGTGAAGTTCTTCGATTTCTCTGCACATGCAGGCCATTCTGAACTCATAGAATTTATAAAGAAAGTTGGTCCAGAACGTGTGATAATATTCCACAGCGATAATCCAGAGCCTTTAGCTGAGGACTTAAAGGATTTTGTTTCAGACGTCATAATACCAGACGTGACACTTAAAATACCTCTTTTTTCATGATTTGATTTATTTAAAGTTTAGTAAACTCAAATGTGGAGACATATGATTAAGCATTTGCGTTAATAATATAGCAAGTTAGTGAAATTTCATATTAAATTCAGACTCATACTATCAATACTCACAAATAATAAATATAGGGAGAATGTGTATTCTATTTTTGGGGTTCAGCCTACATAAGCATCAATGCCTATGTAGGCCTTGGGGCACATTAACCTCAGCCCCCTCAGGGTTCATCGAGGGCATATCATTGGCCTCGCCCCCATTCGGGATAACCCCTACTCCCCCTCTTCATCTGCATTGGAGGGGGAGGGAAATCCCACATCCTTGG
>JAGGXY010000056.1:0-8618 GCA_021162855.1 Methanobacteriota archaeon | reverse complement strand
CTTCCCTCCTCAGGTTTCATTGGCTGGCTTTCGGATCACGCGAGCCCCACATCTTCAGGGACTTCAGCGATCCCCATTCGGGCTTAGAACCCCACATATCGGGGACCGCCACATTATAGTGAGAATTACCCCAGCAATATTTAAAGATTGCGGAAAACAGAAGATATCAAACTTTACGCTTTTTACCATCTACGAAACAGCCCTGTGAGCATATCAATAGAATGCCAATTGGTATTATTGAGCAAACGTCTTCAAGTAAATTCATATTTTGACAAAAACATTAACAAGCCTCGTCCCTTAGGGCGGAGAGGAGATCAGAGTATTTTACTAGTGTTATCTTTGTTAACGATTTATATGCGCTCATTTCGATTATCCTCAAATATGCTCTATTTAGGCAAATAGTAAAATCTATGAAGCAGATAATAAGAGAGCTTAGTACTCTATTACAAGGATCGTTTCCTTTAAGGGGCTACTTGTCACCCTTAGGTATCCTAACCAAATGCATCGTTGCTTATAAGAGAATATGGCTATCAAAACGCAAAAGAGGTGTTCACTTTGCCGCTTAGATCTAGAATTCCTGCTGAGCTTGTTGAGAGGTTCAAATCACTTGGATTCACAAAATATGAAGCTTTAGCTTATCTTACGCTTGTTGTAAGCGGACCACTGACTGCGAGTGAGCTCTCCAACGAGGCAGGAATACCACACTCACGTGTTAATGATACGATCGCGAGTCTTGAAAGAAGAGGGTTCGTGGAAGTGAATATAGGAGAAAGAAAAGTGTTTGTGGCATTACCACCAAGTGTAGCCTTCTCTAGACTCATAAATGAGGTTGAGCTCCTCAGGGATCACGTAGAAGAGTACCAAAAGAGTTATGTAAAAGAGGAAAAGCCATTCATACTTCATCTCAGAAAAACCACAGACTTCCCAACGTTCATAAACGAAATCTTGAAGAACACACTAAATGAGCTCACTATAGTACTTCCTGATGGTGCTGAACATCTGCTTGATGTGCTCTCGAAGAATAGTGCCATAGATTATATAACAGTCGTCGTAGTATCTAAGAAGCCTGTGAACTTCAGTTACACGATAAATTACATCGTTGATGATCCCGGAGATAATGTCCTAATACTCTCGGACTCTAAGAACGTGCTCATGATGCCATATATCTCCTATAAGTACGGTGGAAGAACTAAAGTTTTAGGGTTTTATACTAATTACAAGGAAGTCTCTTGGTATGTCTACTCATATGTAAGAAAGCTTGCAGAAAACGCAAGGGAAATAAGGATACATGAGACATATACTCCAAGGTTTACATGCCTATTCAATGCTGTCTCCTTCTATAAGAATACTTCAAGGAAGCGTGTTAAGGCCACCATAAGAAGGACAACGAACGGTGATGCCAGAACGATCATAGGAGAAATAATTAACGTTCAGGAGAACTTCGTCAACAATGTGACTATAAAGACTGAAGAGGGCGAAGAGTACGTTGTCGGTGGTTTGTTCTCTGTTGTAGAGGACTGGGAAGCACTTAACATAGAGTTCCTATAATTTTATGGGTATTCTTTCGACCCTTTCTTCTTCAATATCTAGCACAGCTATGGATACAGGACCATATGCTGTAGATGAATGAATTGTATAGAGCATGCCATTCCAAAGCTCCACGAAACCCCCAGGAAAATATTCATGCGATCTTATGGTCATCTCTATTTCGTTAGCCTTATGAAACTCCTCTAACGCCTTTTTACCGAATATCTTGTAGCCGCCCCTCATGAAGTTAAATGAGAAGTAGTCTATACTATCTGAGGGATCATTCCATAGAAGTTCCATTATAGTATCATCGTATGAAAACTTCTTTTCTAAACTTTTAATAGATCTTATATTTTCTATTCCAGATGATATCCCTCCATGGACGAGAAAAACACGATCACTTATCAACGCAGCAAGCGGAAGTTCTTTGTACACGTTAAACACAAGATCTCGTATTTCATGCGGATATCTCATCAGAACATCGTAGAACCCATAATAATAGTTCATGCGTTCATCCTCATGATTTCCTCTAAGCATAATAACCTCTTTGGGAGACTCCATCTTCAACTTTAGTGTCTCATAGAGTGCTTCCATTTGATATGGCCCACGATCCACATAGTCTCCTAAAAATGCTATTGCATCATAACTACCATGCTCGAAGAGCTTTTTTGCAAGTTCTAGTGCCTCGAGCGTTCCATGAAGGTCTCCCACTACTATTATCCTTTCGTACTCCCGCTCAATAAGAGTAGGCTCTCTTGAAAGAACTTTTATAGATCCTTCTAGAACCTCACGTAGTTCGTGGAGCTCCAGCATGATTATTGGCCCCTCCATACGTAGGTCATCTACTGATTCCACACGTACTCTGGAAGAATATCATAGCACGACCCGTCATCATCATTGTGTTTCTTTTCCTGCCCGTTCTTGTTTAGGTACCTAATATACTCGAAGTTTAGTACCCAATAGAAAAGTTTCCATGTCTTTGACCTATTACTCCTTGTTGGAATCTCTATTCTAATATATGAAACTATATTGAACTTTTGATAAGCCTCCAGAAGTTGCCTCTCACAAGATCGGACAAAGTTATCGAGAACGGATCCCTCAAAGCCCAATATCTTTATTAGTTTCATGGCCTCCTCAAGCGCCTCCTCATCGGTAAAATAAAGTTCAGGATGATTCCTTAAGGCATTCATGAGCTCTGTGAGTGTGATAGCAGAAGGCATACATATAGGAATTACAAAGTATTATATATGAGTTGTCATTTCATGTCAAACATAAAATGTATTATATTTTAACTTTAAAAGTTATTAGACGTGCGGTCTCAGATCGTAATCAATTTAAATCTCTTCATCTTCTCTAAGATTAGGATATTCACAGATGCCACCGTAGCCTAGCCCGGCAGGGCGCCCGCCTTGTAAGCGGGAGGTCCCGGGTTCGAATCCCGGCGGTGGCTCCATTTTTGCTAAAACTTCTCTCTCGTTTTTGTGACCATCTATCGTTTTCTCTGTAAATATTTATTATTTCAAATACATCTAAAAATCTAAATAATGAAATAGTGAAATAGTCACAAAGCACCCAAAGGGGAGTCATATGAGTGAAAAGATCACCGTCAGGGATATCATAAAAAAGAAGGGAAAAGAGAAAATCATTGCAATAACCTCTTACGATTATCCAACAACACTTCTAATAGACTCCGTTGGTGTTGACCTGATACTCGTAGGGGATTCCCTTGGAATGACTGTTCTAGGCTATGACTCCACTCTTCCAGTAACACTAGAGGACATGATAAGACATACTGCTGCTGTTGCTCGAGCAAGACCTAGAGCACTAGTTGTGACAGATATGCCCTTCATGACATATGAGAGTTCCAAAAGAGATGCATTAGTAAACGCTGCTAAGCTTCTAAGAGCAGGTGCTGAAGCCGTCAAAATAGAGGGAGGTATAGAATATGCCGATACAATAGAGACGCTAGTGAATGCAGGTATTCCTGTGTTAGGACACATTGGTTTGACGCCACAGAGGAAGAACAAGCTAGGAGGGTATAGACTCATGGGCAAGGATCCCGAAAGTGCTGAAAAAGTTCTAGAAGATGCTAAAGCTGTCGAGGAAGCTGGAGCATTTGCTGTAGTGATTGAGTTCACAACTGCTGAGGTCACAAAAGCTGTTACCGAGATGCTGAAGATACCCACGATAGGCATAGGTAGTGGTCCCTACTGTGATGGTCAGATAATAGTCATACATGACATCATAGGACTTACGCAAAATCCCCCACCATTCGCAAAGAAATACGTAGATGTAAGTCCTCTGATAGTTGAAGGTGTAAGGAGGTATAAAGAAGAGGTCTTACTTGGAAAGTTCCCGTCTAAGGAACATTATTGGCATGCCCCAAACGACGTAAGGGCATATCTGAAGAAGAAGTATGAAAGGGATTTCTATATATAGCCTAGGAGATCTTGACAAAGTCGATCCAAGCTTCATCCCTTAGGGTGGGGAGGAGGTCCGTTACGTCTTCGTTTAGCTTTCATCCAGTAGTTGTCTCATATAACAGTACAGATCCGTCAGTTCCACGATCTTTAGAAAATAGCACTTGCTAGAATGAAAAGTTATATAATTTATAACAAAATATTCTGGAATTACTCTTCCAATCAAGAGGAAAAGTGTTAATATGCTGTATATATTACACGATCTCTCTGTAGTAAGGTTTAAATAATCTTGAAGGTATCTTGATCATTACAGTGGATTCTGAAAAAGGAAATACGCGTACTCTTCCTTATGAAAACCATTGCGT
Source organism: Methanobacteriota archaeon (assembly GCA_021162855.1). Lineage (GTDB taxonomy): Archaea > Thermoplasmatota > B47-G6 > B47-G6 > B47-G6 > B47-G6. The sequence goes on along the minus strand of JAGGXY010000056.1, from coordinate 4,306 downwards.
CCATTTAAATGTGAGCGGACTCTCCTAAAAGATTCCTCACAAGATCATATACGTTAAGATTTATGCCTTCAATATATGTAAGCATTTCTTAACATCTGAGAGTTTCATGTTATTCCTTAGCATAAAGAGGCTAGTGTTTCGGAGGTGGAGGAAATGCTTTCGATATACAGGGTCTCTGGGAGAGTTAGAATGGGTGAATTCATTCAGAAGTTCTCAATAGAGGTCATAGCAAGGAATGAGGATGAAGCCAAAGAGTACGCGTATTCACTCCTAGGAAGCAGACACAAGGTAAAGCGCTATCATGTTTGGATAAACGATGTCAAGAAGATATCTCCTGAAGAGTCCGAAGATCCTAAAGTAGTGTTTAAGTACAAACTTCTCACAGAGGGTCAGATCACGTAATAAGGATGGTGCATTGTGATGGTAAATGCTTCCCCTGAAGAAAGCGTAGAAAAAATACAGCAGAAGATCCTTGCATTGCAAACAGAGCTTGAAGAAATATACATAAGACTTGATGCCATAAGACAGGAAGAGGGACTGTTACAGAGGTTTGAATCAGAATACAGCCTTGCGAAGGCAACACTTCAGGGATTTAAGGACATCGAAGCTAATGAAGAGGCACTAATCCCAATAGGTGGAGGGGTGTACATTAAAGCGAGGATAACAGATGTAAGCAGGGTTTTGGTGAATATAGGTGCTGAGACGTTCGTAGAATATGATAACAGCGAGGCTCTTAAGAAATTAGACGAGGCATTAGAGAAAATTCAAAAAAGAAGACAAGACCTCGCCGAGCTCTCAAGAAAGCTATCAAAAAGAGCAGAAGAAATAAGACAAGAACTTGTAAAACTTGGTGAAGCGGCTAGAAAAGGTTGATGAAGAATGCTTGAAAAACTCAGAGGAGTTTTTCAAAACATTAAGAATTCAATAAGTAGTGCTGTACTAGAGAAAAAGCTCGATGAAAAGACCTTAGATGACATCTTCGACGAATTCGAGCTACTGTTAATAGAGGCAGACGTTGCTCTCCCAGTAATAGAGGCATTACGTAATAACCTTAAGAAAAAACTCTTAGGATTAAATGTTCCACGAAAAGCCGTTGAGGAAACGGTTACAAGGGCATTAGAAGAGACATTGCTGGAGATCCTTAATAAGAACAAAATAAACTTTGACCACGAGGTCTTGAATGGGCCAAGACCATACGTAATATTGTTTCTCGGTGTAAACGGGAGCGGTAAGACAACGACGATAGCAAAGATTGCATATAGGCTTAAGAACATGGGACTTGATCCTGTAATAGCTGCTTCAGACACATTCAGAGCAGGAGCAATAGAGCAATTGAAAAAGCACTGTGATAGCCTTGGAGTGAAGCTTATTTATCAAGATTATGGAGCAGACCCTGCTGCAGTTGCCTACGATGCAATACAGCATGCTAAAGCCAGAGGAAAGGATGTCGTACTCATAGATACTGCTGGTAGGATGCAGACAAACAGAAACCTCATGGAAGAAATGAAGAAAATAAAGAGGGTATCAAATCCACACATGACAATATTCGTTGGAGATGCTCTCACGGGAAATGATGCAATAATACAAGCACGAGAATTCTACACAAACGTTGGCTTTGACGCCGTAATACTAACAAAAATGGATGCTGATGCCAAGGGTGGTGCAGCAATCACAATATCATATGAAACTGGCAGACCAGTAATCTTCATCGGAACAGGACAATCTTACAATGATTTAATGCCCTTTGATCCAAAAGAATTTGTGGGGAAGCTCCTTCATTAACCTTATTGACTTGTGCGAGGTGATCACTTGCCAAAATCCCTAGAAGATTGGGAGGAAAGTGGGCTCCTTGAGGGAATATTGTCCATAATGTCTGCCTTTTCCCATGAGCTATTTGAGACAATACCCGAGGTGAAGTATGTAGGCTTATTAACTAGAAATGGAATTCACGTGTTCTCAAGATCAAAATCTCCGGAGATAAAGAACTTGATACTTAAAAATGCAGATACTAACGATGCAATCACTTCTCTCATGCTATCCTTCTTGAAGATTGAGAGTGCATTTAAGGAAAATATTTTATATGTTACTCTTAAACTTGGAGAAAAATACAAGATCTATATGAAATCCCTCCATGGTGTTTTCTGGATAATGGTCATCGCGGAGGGTCCACATTCAGAAGGGTTGTTGATGTATGTTCTCGATGAACTCGCCTCAAGGCTTGAAAAAGAGCTCCTTTAAATTTATTGTAATAGTACTAATTGCGATACTATTCACATTATTAAAGTCTATAGACATTCTCAGCGCCATGACAATATATGAAGATGTCGAGTATACAGGAAGAGCTATCCCTATAATAGTAGACCGTATAAGCATAGAAAACCTGACAGTGTCCTCTGATGGAGAAGTTGTCTTTGACATTAGGCCTCCAGAAAATGTCTCGTTTGTGGTGTTTATAGTAAAAGGCGTTAGGTTCCTAAAACAGGATGCCACCATTATCGACTTCATAAGGATAACTCCAACTAAGGCCCTTGAACATGTTAAAATAGAAATATATGGACTCGACATGCCGGACAAGGCATTCATAAGAAACCTCATATGCATAAATGGCATAGTCCCTAATCTTGAAGTGATAATATTAAACTCTACAGTTAACATAGATAACATTGTGTACTACGAGCCTTCGAAGGACTACTATCAAAGGTACCTCGTGCTGCGCATGTATTCTACATCAGTGAGATCTTCCACAAAAACCTCCCTAGACATGCTATTTTACTCCACTCAGAAAGTATTCATGAGCTATTTTATATCAAACTCAAATGTTCTCGGTGAATACTACGCAAGCAAGCAGGGCACTCTTGAAATGGTATCAATTCATAGAAGAGAACTTCTGAATAAAGATAACATGTTTGACGCTGTTGGTATATCATTAACTACTATAATTCTCGTCTCGTTAGGAATATACATAGAACATAGGATCAGGAAACAAGAAAAGATAGAAGAAATATTTGAGGAGGGCACTTAAGGGGGTTTATCCGTTGTGTGCTTGACGGACTTGAGTGGTTGCCTACGTCCTATATTTGGGCAACTACGGAAGCTTTAGCAACGGGCGCGGGCTTTCCCCCTCCCACGCCTCATCATTGATCAGCGCGTCATTGGGGCGGCCTTACGTGGGATTAGCACGATCCTCTTGCCTCTGATGGCTACTTCGCCGTCATCGAGGCAGCTCACTTAATATTCTATTCCTCCCTCAGTCCTGAGTGCCATTATTTGTTCAGTTCTTCCTGTATTTTCTTCAGAAAGTGCTCCTTATTGACGATATATCTTTCATGAGTGCCCTCTCCTATGAGCTTGTCTTTCCAGTATGCTCTCACGTTGAACGTGAGTTTTCTACCCTCAATGGATATAAGTTCTGACTCCACACGAATTACAGCCCCAAGAGGAGCTGGTGCTAGATGTTTCACATCAACCTTAGTTCCTACGGTTGTATACTCCTTCTTTAGAAGATCTTCAACAGACAGCCTTGACGTGTGCTCCATGAAGAGTATCAGAGAGGGCGTTGATAGGACTGCAACATCTCCACTGCTTAAGAAATCTGCTAGATGCTCTTTTTTCACTTCAAATTCCATGACGTTTTTTATTCCGGGCTTTAGTTCATTCTTTGCATACTCCATCCTCACGTCACCTCTAGTGTTTTCGCCCTATACTTCACAAAGCAATGCACTATAATATAACTATGCCTAGTACATTCGTCAAGTATTCGTAAATATCCACATAAGAATAAACAGCTCCAGAGGCCACTACATAATGTTTGGAGGATATGAAATCACCTAATGAAAAACAAGGTAATTCATTAGGAGCAATACCTTTAAAATAAATAATACAAAATATTATAGTACTAGAAGTGCTAGAAAAGTGAATAACATAGGAGGAAAAAGTTTATGAAGAAGATATATCCGCTCTTGGCCATACTTGCAATCTCTCTTGTTCTACCAGCGCTTACTACTAGTGCTAATTCAGTAATGGCTGCAGAAAGCGATACCACAGTGGTCATTGCCCTAGATCTTGCCCATGGCCAGGACAGTAAATTAATAAACGCTCTAGTAAACCTAAGCATTCCAAATGCCGTTTTCAAGGTCTTCGGAACGTGTGAAGGTATTGAAAATCTTGAGAGTCTTGGAGATACTATAACCTCGGATGCTCTTTCTGGCGTTGATGTTCTCATCTTTGGGGAGATTAACAAGCCTCTAAGGGAGGGGGGGAAAATGGTTGGGAAGAGTTGGTTGTACAAGGAAAACAAGGTTCTGGG
>JAGGXY010000113.1:0-11692 GCA_021162855.1 Methanobacteriota archaeon | reverse complement strand
CCCTCTTAAAACACAAAACCCTACCACGATCAAGAAAACCAAGAACAAGATCAACCCTACCAGGATCACCAGGCAAAAGAACAAAACCAGGCAAATCACCAACACCCAAACCAACATGATACATCTTCTTAGAACCACTCATGCACCTCGCCTCTCCATTATTATGTTACTAATTAGAAGATCACATTCTCTAAACGGCTTTCCCTAACGATTTCGTATACTCTTTTTATTTCCTCGTTAGAGAGCCTTCTTTTTAGTTCATTGAACTCTGAACTCATGACCTTATATTCTGGCCTATATTGAAACATAATGTTTACTCTTACGTCCTTTCCTAGATCCTCTTTAATATATCTAAGTATCGGTCTCAAACAACACTCTAAGTGCCCAGGCAATACTAGAACCCTTATCAAGATCTCACTGTACTCCTTCGCAATCTTTAAATTCCTTCTAATTATGTCCACATAATTCGGTGGTGCCCTGGAAATCTTCATAGCGCACATGTCGTTTCCATACTTGAAATCTATTTTTACTATGTCAACAAGACCCTTAAGGAGCTCTGCAGTGATATCAGAGTATATACCATTGCTATTCCAAAAGACAGGTATTGGTGACCTTACATACTTGAGGACGGATATCCAATAGTGTGTCCATACAGTTGGTTCTCCACCCACGAGGTTCACATTTCTCACATCGTAACTCCAAGCGTCATCTATAATTTTCGCCACATCTTGTGGAGACTTAATGTCTCCTCTCTCAAACCATTGTGCTATGGACCAATTCTGACAGTGTACACACTCAAGGTTACATCCAAGTGTAAATATCGTGAACGATGGGGTTATTTCTGGCTCTTCCCCAAGATGAACAAAAGCAGAAGATATCTCCATGTGTTCCCCAGCGCGGCAGAATCCATACCTTCCAATCTTCCTATTGACCTTGCACCTTCTTTCACAGAACTCACAGGATTCAAGTACTGTCCATGCTATTTTCTCCTTTAGTGTCAAGAGATTTCTCTCCTTTACATCGTTTTCTGAAAGCTTCTCTTCACTCTCATGAATTGTCTCGAAGAACTCCTTAACATAGGATCTATGAAGCCTCATGAGATCCTCTAATGAAGCATCTTCATCATAATCAACCTCGAACCTCTTGGCTAACTGAAAATATGGTAACTTTTTACCCTCCAATATTGCAAGATACCTTGGATAGTTCTTTCGAACACCAGGATCCTGTAATGCCCTTAAGGAGTCTGGACGTAATATGTACCAGTCTCTCATTTAATACGCCTCAGGAATGCTCCTAACGTGCTTTAGGAAGGCATATGAAGGCTCTAACGACATACTTCTGATTATTAGCAAGTGTTGTTGAATAATGTTCAAAAAATAACGGAAACACACAACTATTAAGCTGTTACTCCTTAAATAAGATTTTAAGAGGACATCTAACAACTAAAACATTAAATACCTAAATATGATTATTTAAGTATCATGACTATCGTTAGTCGATATATCAACAATAGTAAGTTCGAAGCCCTTTAACGTGCTGTCCTTTGGGGGAGATCTCATGGGATTTGATGTTGTCTTAACAACTGATAGAACCATGATCTCAGATCATAGGGGAAAGGAGTTTCTTGGTTTTGGAACCACGGGTCCCCCTATATTGTTCCCTGAAAAATTCTGGTTATGGCTTTTTGCACCTAAAGTGAAAGTTGACAACCTAGGAAGACCTATTGTAGCACCCTATGGGTTCAGGAAGATAGAGGCTGAACTCATAAACAATGGATTTAATGCTGGCATTGTTGATCCTGATCACCTTTCAAAGCACAAGGACTCTGCAAAGGTTGTACTCTTATCACATCACGATTACTTCGGTTTCGGCCCTCCATCAAGCACATTTGCATCTCTTTTTAAAACAGAGACTGTGAACGCAAGGTCTTTCAAGAGACTTATGAACTCACCGATTATGAAATACTGGAGGCAGAAGGGTGTTAGGTTCATCGCTGGTGGCCCTGCTGTCTGGCACTTTAAGATTAGGCAAAAGGAAAGAAATCTTTGGAAAATAAACACATTAGTTTTTGGAGAGGGAGAAAACATCATATGTCCACTCATAAAGAGAGCACTTAATGGAGATTCACTGCCAAGAGAAGTATACACCGGGCCACTGACTGCTGAAGAAGTTGAGGATTTACCTCCCGGATACGAAATCATAGACAATCCAAAAGATCTCGAAAATGTTGAAGCAGACGTCGTATGGGTAAAACATGTGCCTTCTCTTGACGAAATACCAGAAATAATATATCCATCCGTTAACGGTCTTGTTGAGATAATGAGAGGTTGCCCAAGAGGCTGTAAATTCTGCTCTGTCACACTTAGACCGCTAAGATTTTATCCTTTTGACAAGATCGAAAAAGAAATACTTGTGAACGTAAGGGCAGGAGTGAAAAACGGTGTGATTCACTCAGAGGATGTCCTCTTGTATGGAGCAAATGGGGTCATACCTAACCCAGAAAAAGTCCTGAAAGTTAACGCACTATTTAAGAAGTACTATAAAAAGGTAGCCTGGGCGCATGCATCCATTGCAGCCATAGTTAAAGGAGAAAGAGATGCTAAACTGATGACTAGAGTCTCTGAGATATTACTTGATGATCATCAAGAATTCTGGGGAGCCGAGATTGGAATAGAAACTGGAAGCCCAAGACTTGCAGAAAAGATCATGCCAGCAAAGGCTGCACCCTTTGACGTGAAGAAATGGCCAGAGCTTGTAGTCGAGGCAGCTGGTATAATGGAAAACGTTGGATTAGTACCAGCGATGACGATAATAGCAGGACTTCCTGGAGAGACTGAAGAAGACGTGATATACACACTAGACTTAATAGACGAACTCTGGGACTTCAACGGACTCATAATGCCTATGTTCTTCGTCCCCATGGGAATGCTTGAGAAAGAGAGATGGTTTGAGGCGTATCAAATGTCAGATCTTCATATGGAGCTCCTTAAGAGATGCCTGACTAAAGGCATCAGGTTCGCTAAGAAAATCATCCCAATGTACATGAGAGACAAGTGGTGGCATCCACTTATTGTACCGTTCCTGCTATTGTTCGTTGAGAAGATAGAGGTACTTGCAAAGAAACATAATTACATGAGTTATCCAGGAAACAGGACACATTCAAAGGGATCCTAGTCAATGGGCCTAAAGTATATTGAATACACATTTTTCATCTGAAAACACAGCAAGTTTCCCTTTCAATAATGCACATTCCTAGATCTTTTATCGTCTTAATAATCTCCTTGTGAGGTAGTACTATCCTCTCAAATCCAAGCTCCACAGCAAGTTTCTCATACTGGTTACCCCTCGGCCTCATACATCCAAGAGAAAGCTCTTTGTTCGTGAGAACATTCCTAGCATATGTAAATACTTTTTTAACGGCTGTGTCATCTAGTTTCACGTTTTCCATAGGAGTCCCTTTTGTTGGTATGAGGACATTTAGAACAAGGACGTCAAACTTTCGATCCTTCAGAGTATTTATTGCCTCATACTCCCAAGATACTCTTCCCCAATTAATTCCAACAGTTAAGTGGGGGGCATATCTTACTCCATGATCTTCCAACAGGTCTAGCATACGTAAATAATCCATACGTGTCTTATTCTGGATACCATAGACGTTACGAATGACATCATCACTGAACACAAAGTCCAAAGAAACCACATCTACGTCCGAAGATGCTATTTTCTCAACATCTTCTTCTGTTATGATGCCCACATGAACATTTATCTTTATGTCATACTTCTCCTTGATCCTTCGTACCTCTTCCCATTTTATAGGAACCTTTAGATCCTTATTTAGTCCTCCGGATATTAATACGCCGTTTATTCTCTGGTGACTTACTAGATACTCAATGAGGGCTTCTAGCCCTCCGAATCTTGCTGGATTTATCATGTGAGCAAGATAATGCCTAGAGCAATGAGCACAGTTTAAGGCACACGCACATCCTGTAACTGATATTGGAGGAAATTTTGGGAGAGGTTTATAGATTTTTACCTCCTTTAAACGCTTGCTTGATAGCATTTTTTAAGTCCTCCTTTGTGATTCCTGTAAATATAACGTCATATCCCTCCACGATATTCAATGCCTCTTCCAGGGTCTTCCCTTTAAGATCATCCTCCAGCGAGTCCACAGCAGACTCTGGAAAAGCAAAGAAATCTCCAATGATCTTTATATCCTCTATGACATTATCATCCTTCTTCCTAAGAACTACCCTGAGATACTTGCTAGCCTTAATTTCACCTACGGAATATCCATTCACTTCTTTTATATTTTTCATTCGCTATAACCTCTGCCGATGAAAGTTCTTCCTCCTTATAGCTTGATATCTTGACATTACCCCAAAACTCTTCTGCAGATATTATGAAAGACGATATGATCTCTTCTCTCCTTGGAATATATCCCAAAACGTCCCTTATTGAAGTTACCCTTTCTGAGACCTTAATAATGCCCTTCTCTTTAGACTTAAGAGAGGGTATCCTAAGCACACGATCCATGAGATCTCGATCAATGTCTATTAACACAGTACCATGCTGTAAAACTCTATTCTCTTTTCTCGCCTGAGCATTTCCCGATATTTTCTTCCCGTTGACTATTATGTCATTTATACCTTCTCTTTTTGCATTTATCCCAAGGTTTTTAAGCGCTTTTATGATAAAATCCAATATTAAATCAAAACTCTCCTCTGGCCATCTCCCAAGGGTCTCGCGATCGCCAGTCACAGAGTATGTGATTTCGTACATGTGTAAAACACTTCCCCCGCCAGAGATCCTCCTCGTATATAATATCCCAAGTTTTTCACATGCCTCAACATCAACAAACTCCCTAATGCTTTGAAAATATCCGACTGTCACTGCAGGAGGATACCATCCATATAACCTAAGATTAAAGCCCTTACCCCTCATTAGGACTTCATCTAGTGCCATATTAATATACGGATCTCTTCTCTTGTCAACTATCACTCTTAACATACTTAATCGCCTCTGAGAGGAGGCTCTTAGGGTCTCCTATAGGTCTTGGCAGATTATATGGTCTTGAAGGATTTTCATTATAGTAAGGTCTCGTACACCAAGGGCATCCTTTCACCATAAACGTCTTGTTTCCTATAATTCTCCCTATGGTTCCCTCATCTAGTGGATAGCTTACAAGCCTTCCCTTTTCATCAAAGTTATCGTAATGGAACCTTATGCCATGTGTTATGAGCTCCAGAGCCACTTGTATAGCTCTATACCTTTCAATACTCGGAGGACTATAATTCTCTAATGGAGTCCCAGGAACAGGTGTAAAGGCCATAAGTGAAGGCACTACCCCTAAATCAGACATCTTTTCAAGAACTCTTATGAGGTCCTTATCAGTCTCACCTAGGCCAACTATGACGTGAGAAATAACATGCCCCTTGCCGAATACTTTTACTGCATATTTTAACATATCGAACGTGTTTTCCCATGTAATGGTTTCGTATTCTCTGTATTTCTTAAATAATTCCCTTGAAGCGACATCCAAGGATATCCCAATATAGTCTGCACCAGCTTCTTTAACAAGTTGAATCTCATAGTGATTCATTGGATAAAATGATACTGAAACACTACTTAACCCAGAGAGGATCCTAGTATAACTTATCATTGCCCTATGGGCTTCTATATTATATGTCACTTGGAGGCATATCCTTTTGAAGCAATTCTTTTCCTTGAGAGCTTTGAGTATTGTATCAAAGTCAAACTCAGGCCATACTACTCTTGAAAGACGTGATTTTACACCAAAACCCTGAGCACAGTAGGCACATGACGCATTACAAGCATGTGGTGTCATCAAATAACCAGTATACATAGGAGCGTCTACTCTTATGTCGACAAGACCTAACTTGGCAGCAGTTCCTATAGAAACTCTTATTCTCTTCATAACAGGGCGCACCCTCTTAGAAAGTTTATACAAGTGACAGAGCTCGTGGATAAAGCAATTTCTTTTGTTAGGGCAATGCTACAGTACTAACCCAATTTATGAATTCAAGATTGGAGCTAAAGCTCATATATACGTTCTTTCCATCTTTAGACTTACCAACAATAAAAGACACCTTAACATCAATACCTCCAAAATCCGAAAACCATCTGTTAATGTTACGCTTTATGCTTTTCATGCTGTCTCCAAGCATATATACTCTATCAAGAGTTGGATCAGCAATATAAGCGCTTCCATTCCAAATGGCCATAAGAGCTGCATGACCTTCACTGTTGCCTGGTATACTTAATGTGACAATATAAACATCTGCTTTTTCATAACTGGCTCTAATAAGAGATGCTAAAAGTATTGCGAAGTCCTCACAGTCTCCCTTTCCCATATCTATTGTCTCCACGGATGATTGCCAGAAATCTCTTATTAGGGTTACATTACCAAAAATCATTGGATAAAAACTATCCTCAGTGTAGTTTATTGACGAGAATACCCAATGAGTGTACGTAATCAAATCACTAGTGAAATTCCCTGAATATATCTTAGAGGAAATTCTTTTGATGTCTTCATTGACTATAATGAGCTCTGCAAGATTTTCTTTTCCAAGAGGCGTCCTACTGTTAATGATCTTAACTATTTCATCAAACGTCGATTCCAGGCGATGCAGACGTCCTTTAAGCTCATTTAGTTCATGGTCATACCTTATTAAAACATAATAAAACAGCGCACTAAATAGAACAAACATCACTAAAAGCATGATAAAGCAAGTCCTTATTTGAGCAACATCACTTGTTAAACGCGACCTCCATGGCATAGAAATCATCAGGATCGTATGGTATTGTCCCTATACCATGAATAGGGCATACATAGCTACTTGTAAATGGCACTAGCCCTTCTTTAAGACACTCAGGACATACCCTAAGGTTTTCTATGCTTATGACTTCTATAGCTCCATTGGAGTATCTTATCTCTACCTCTGATTCTGTTATCTTCACCTTTGCGACGTCCCCATCTGGCGTCTTGTACTTCTTATATTCTACCCTTCTTGTTGGTATTGACACTCCTTCTGATTCCTCTTCGCTCTCAGCGTCTTCTCCAAACCAAATTTTGCCATACTCCATATTGAAGCACCTGTATACAAATTAGAGTTAGGAGCCTGAAACTAATGGAAGTCAGTAGGCTTGCTAGTCATCACCAACTATTCAGGTCGTCTCCCTTTCATCATCCCTACTTTAAAATATCTCAAACCGAACCTAAAAATATTGTTATTTTAGTTGAGGTTAAATAGCTGATACCAAAAAGAAAAAGTAAAAGGGTTTAGGAGGTATTAGTGGATGTTGCTTCCTCTAGTGACACCCTTTCGCCCTCTCCCGCATAGAGCCAACACGCGACGAAGTGCCCCTTTTCGACTTCAACCATCGGCGGCTCCTCTCGCTTGCATTTCTCCATGGCATATGGGCATCTCGGATGAAATCTACAACCTGAAGGTATGTTCGCAGCGTTAGGTACTTCTCCGATTATAGGCACCTCCTTTAAACCAAGCCTTCTAGAAGGTTCTGGTTCAGGAACTGCTGCTATTAGGGCCTTAGTATATGGATGTAAGGGTTTGTCTAAGATGTTTCTTGTTATACCTGTCTCTACAATCTTTCCAAGGTACATCACAGCAATGCGATCAGTGAAGTACCTTGTCGTTGCAAGGTCGTGTGTTATGTAAAGGTATGTAAGCTTGAACTTCTCCTTAAGGCTTTTCATTAGCTCCAGGACCTCTGCTCTAATGGAGACATCAAGCATTGAGACAGGCTCATCTGCTACTATGAAAAAAGGCTTCAATATTAGTGCTCTAGCAATGGAAACACGCTGCCTCTGACCACCTGAAAGCATGTGAGGATATCTGTCTATGAAGTCCTCTGGAGGGATCAGCCTTACTTCTTCTAGCGCCTTGAGCATCATCTCCTCTCTTTCCTCAGCAGTTTCTCCTATTCCATGTATTATCAAGGGTTCCTCCAGGACATTTCTGATCTTAAATCTTGGGTTCATGGAAGCATATGGATCCTGGAATATCATCTGGACATGTCTCCTGTACTCAAGTTCTTCTTCTTTAGTCTTTATACTGGTGACATCTTTACCGGCAAAGTATATCTCACCTGACGTTGGGGTTAGAAGCTTCGTTATGACCTTACCTGTAGTAGTCTTACCACATCCTGACTCTCCGACAAGTGCGAACACTTCCTGTTTAGCTATTTCAAAAGAGATGCCATCAACGGCCTTTACTATTGTAGGAGGCAAACCTGCTAGAGCTTCTTGAACAGTTCTCTTTGCTCTGAAATATTTCTTGAGTCCCACTACCTTTAAAATGGGCATGCTCTCGCTAAATTCTTCATTAACAGTAACTTGAGTGTCACTCATGGCTTCTCCTCCTCTAAGAACTTCTGAAGGTCATCAACTCTTTCACCATCTTTCTCATAAAGCCAACATGCAACGAAGTGTCTCTTTCCAACTCTGAATATAGGAGGCTCCTCTTGCTTGCATTTCTCCATGGCATATGGGCATCTCGGATGAAATCTACAACCTTTTGGCGGATTTATGAGGTCAGGTGGCGTTCCTGGAATATACTCGAGCTTGTCAACATCCATATGCACACGAGGAATTGCACTAATGAGTTTTCGAGTATATGGATGCTTAGGATTTAAATATATATCATCACCCGTGCCCCATTCTGCCATCTTTCCTCCGTACATCACCAACACGTTGTCAGATACTTCAGAAAGTATGCTTAGATCATGGGTAATAAATATAAATGACTTATGTGTCTCGTTCTTTATACGCTTAAGGAGGTTCATTATCTGAGCTTGAACCACTACGTCAAGTGCTGTTGTTGGCTCATCTGCGATGATTAGTGGTGGGTTCAGTATAAGTGCCATAGCTATCATAACACGCTGTTTCATTCCTCCAGAGAGCTCATGCGGATACCTCTCAGCGACAGCTGGACTAAGACCCACAAGCTCTAGATACTTCTTGACGATCTCTTCCGCCTCATCAGGATCCATATCGTAGTGATATACCAGCGGTTCTGCCATCTGATATCCTACCCTGTATACAGGATTCAGAGCATTCATTGCTCCTTGGAACACCATTGATACCTTTTTCCATCTTATTTCACGTCTAAGAGTGCTCTCGTTAAGCTTTGAAATCTCTATACCATCAAGCCATATCTCACCGCCGACTATACGTCCTGGTGGTGGTACCATGTTAAGGATTGAAGAGGCCAGCGTGGTCTTGCCACATCCAGATTCCCCAGCAATTCCAAGGGACTCTCCTCTCCTGAGCCATACTGTAACATCATCTACTGCCTTTACAGCACCTCTTGACGTGTTATAATATGTCTTAAGGTGATTAACACGTAATACGTATATCTCATCAAGTGGGTTCTCGTATTTTACTTCCTCTTGAGGAATTAACTTCATTACTTCGCTTACCATAAGCAGACACCTCACAGCCTCCTTAACCTTGGATTAAGTACTCTGTCAAGTGACATTCCAATGAAAACAAACGTAAGCCCTATTATCATGATTCCTATTCCTGGAGGAATTACCCACCACCAGTAGTTGTTCAACGCAGCTCCTCTGTATTGAGCATCACTAAGGATCTTACCCCAAGTAGGATGTACCTTGTCACCGACTCCTAGGAAGCTCAGTGATGCTTCTGAAATTATCGCTCCAGGAACGTTAAAGGCCATCGTCGTGAATATATATGGAAGCATCTGTGGCATTATGTGCTTGAATAATACTCTAGCAGTACTAGCACCAAGACATCTAGCAGCCTCGACAAATGTCGCTTCACGCATCTGTAATGCCATGGATCTAACTACCCTAGCTATTCCCGCCCATCCGAACACTGCTAACAACAGTGCTACCACCCAATATGAGAGTCCCTGTCTACTGTATCCTATGGCTATCATTACAGGCAGAAGAGGTATGTTTACAAAGACTTCTATCACACGCTGCATGGCCTCGTCTACAAACCCTCCGAGATACCCACTTACTGATCCATAGAATAGTCCAACAACAGCACTTATAATGGACGTCAATGCACCAACTATAAGCGCAATCCTCACACCCCAAATGAGTCCGTACCAAAGATCCCTTCCCGAGTAATCAGTGCCCATTATCCCATGTGTCTTACCTTGGAGAATTAGCTTTGCCTCTGTGAAGTTAATGGGATTAGTACTGCTAATAGTGACGTTTATCCTGTATTCTCCCTTGAGACCTTTAAAGTTACCCAAGATGAAGAGCTCGTTCACGTTGATCACGTATTTCGAGAGTATGTCTTCTGCTGAGAGGTGCTTGTAATCCGGAGTTAGACGTATTGTGTTAAATACTTCGTCCATTAGTCCTAAGATTACGTACGATGTCTTGTATAGCTCTATGACGTCTTCATATATAGCTTTCTCTTCGTCGGAGATATTTCCTGAAGATATTTGTTCTTTAGCAAACGTGCGAATCTCTTCCAATGGCTCCTTGACCTTATTCTTGAAGATACTTTCTGATTTTCCTACTATTTTCTGAACGTCAACAGCCTTTTCAGCACTAGATACCTCTCCAAGCTTGTCAAGGATCGTGTTTATTGCCTGATTCATTGACTCTAAAGTTTTTCCGTCATCCCATTGTGCTATTACAGGGTTATTTGAAATGTTCTGTTGGAACTCCATAAGTATCTGCGGTAACTTCACTTTCAATATTTCCTCAATAGTGCCCTCTGTGGGCCACTCTGAGAACGCAAGTTCAACACTTCTAACTATATTTGCTTCTACATTAAGATATCTATTTATAGAGTGTGCAAGGTTTACAATGTACTCCTGAAGTGGTTTCTTCAAGTCGAATCTTGTTTTATTTCCAGAAATCTGTTTGTCTGTAATCTCCACTGTCATGTTGTCAGGTCTGTAAATGGTAATCCCAAGGCTGGCACTTATGTTCCCTGTGAACTTTAGATATAATATCATTCCTGTAAATGGATAATCATAATCGTAATAATCAGATATCTCAAAAGAAACTATATTCCTTCCAAGATGCTTATATTGAGAAACATCGTCCTCTTTGACAACATATATTGTAGTTTCAGAATACTTTACTCCTTGGAACCTTCCTACCCAAGAAGGCAATGCAAGCTGAGGGTTATCAGCCCAGTATCCTGGATCATTCCAGTGCTCATATGCATCTACTGGAACTATATATGGTGTTATTATTGCTGTAGTGACAAGAAGTATGAGAAGTACAAATCCTATAGCACCTATTGGTTGCTTAAGCATCTCCTTTATTATCGTATTAAACCTCTGTAGTCGTTCTGAGATAACCTTAGAGCGCTTCTTTTCATTTTGAGGAGCCTTCTCAGTCAAATCACACACCTCCAGCTTCTTATTTAACTACCGGAGGTTCCAACGCGTACTCTTGGGTCAAATACACCATATAAGATATCCATCGTCAAATAGACTGCCACCGTGAGGAACGTCCCAACGAATGACAATGCCATGAGTACGGGAACATCTCCACTCTGAATAGCCATCCAATAAAGAAAACCCATCCCCGGCCATTGCCATACGGTCTCTGAGATAATACCTCCCCACATGCTTGAAACAAGAGAAGATAATATCATCGTTATGAAGGGAGGGGCAGCACTCCTTAAGGCGTGGCCATAAAGCACTCTTCTTTCGGG
>JAGGXY010000104.1:0-10346 GCA_021162855.1 Methanobacteriota archaeon | reverse complement strand
TTGCTTGTTCTCTCTCATACCCATTTTATGCCATTCTTCACCGTATTCTTTCCCTCCCCTTAGGTTTGAAACAACGTACACTCCACCATCCTCGAGGAACGGGGCCACATGTCCAAGAAATCTGGGGGTGATCGCAAGTCCAAATCCTCCATAACCGTAAACAATCGCAACATCTGTGTTCTGGTTTTTGCTCTTGATGACAAAATAGTGAATTCTAGTGCCATCTGAGGATATCACGAAGCTCTCCTCAACGTTTAGCCATTCAAGACCCTCTTTCTCTCCGAATACCATCCTAAGGGAGCCATCCGTAATCTCATAAAGAGCAGAGGGTCTCCTAAAACTTTCAATAATTGCATAAACTTGTCCTTTGTGCTCTATTAGGGTTCTCACAGTAGAAGGTTCCTCGAATGCTATTTCCTCTCTTGGATTACCTGACAGATCAAATATCGTGATCCTGCTAGAAGCGTCAACAAGATAGTTCACGTACAACTTATTCCCAGCCACTACAGCGCCCTCTATTGGACTTTTCGGGTGGAACTCTTCCCTTATAACTTCTTCTAATACGCCTTCTTTTACCCGAACGATCCTACCAAAGCCCTTGCCGTCATATACAAGTACATACGACTTTCCGTCTTTAAATCCCACAGGATAAGCCATGTTCTCTCCTGCATCTAGTATAAGCTTCCATTTATCCGGAGAATCTCTAGGTCCTCCATAGATTATTGAACGGATCCATCCATATTGGACCGTTACAAATACCCAGTTCTCCTCATGAATATCCATAAGTCCTATCATGTAGTCCCTTCTTAAACCTCTTCCGAAGGCAATGTCCTCCTCCTTATTTTCTATGTCCCTTAATATCAGTCTCTCTGCTGGTGCTTCAACACCATCAGGGGTTTTGTCTTCCCTATAAAACCTCGCATAGTAGACCTTTTTGTCGTTGATCCACGTGAGCCCCCAAACGGATCCCTCGATCTCATCTATGATCTCCTTTGATTCCGTTTCAATTATCCTAAGCTTGCCCACATCACTGCCAGATATCGTGAAGAAGAATCCTAGTTTCTTACCATCTTCTGAAGGGTATATCTGAGTTATTAAGGCGTTTTCATCTATCTCCTTTGAGGATATTATTTTCTCTTTTCCTTCAGAGGATATCCTTGAGATAATGTATTGATCCCATGTCCTATAGAGAACGAAGATACCAGAGTCTGTTGGTATGGCCATTATCACGTTACTGAGTCTGAACCATGGCTCAATTCTTTTGTATAGTTTTTTAGGGAGATCTCCAACGAACTTCCTAAACCTTGTGTTATGCATCTTCACAAATTCAAGCGTTTTTGGATTCTTCAGATCTTCAAGCCAGATGTACTTATCTGGAGGTTCTCCTTTAGACAGATATATCACCCCAGGCTCCCACTTCACTGGGCCATCAGGGTGATCAGAGGCACCCTCTCGGCAAAATATAGACAAAGACTACTTAAAAACCTTGTGTGGGCTATAGGAAGATGGTCAGTTGTCGCTTCTAGTACATAACGAATGTTTATAATGCTTGCATTAAAGTAAAATTTATTAGTACTAAGTACAATTTTATTTGTATTAGAGTCAACATAAATTTACTTGAGGTGTAGGTTTATGGAAGACCTCAAGAGCCTCGTTGACGAGGTCATTAGAAGACTAGAGATAATAAAAGAGGGTCTTGACAAGGCAACAAGTGTTGAAAAGACGGTAGAGCTTCCAAAAGAGAGTATGTTAGAATCTGTGGATGTTCCTAGAGTCTCTAAGGTGCTAAGCGCTATAGCTCATAAGGACAGGGTAAGAATCCTAATAAATCTTCATCCCGAGGGTAAGTACTTTACAGAGCTGAAAGAGACAACGGGCCTAACTAATAGTGCTCTCTACTTTCACTTAAGAGTTCTTCAAGAGGCGAAAATAGTAGAGCAGGAATATTCCAGAGGAAAGTATGTTCTCACAGGTCTTGGAAGAACGCTTATTGAGGTAATATGGCAAATAAATAAAATCCTATCGAGGTGATGTGACATGCTCCTCTCCAAGAAGCTTACCGTTGAAAGTGTACGAGTCTTAGAAAATGACTACGTCATAGAAAGAGGTTCCCTTCTGCTGACATTGAGGGAGGGATCTCATATTATAACATTTAAGGAAAGAAATGACGTTGTGGGAGTTTATGGAACATTTGACTATCTATATCGAGTATCTGTAGAACTTCCGTTTGGAAAGTTCTCCAAAGAGGTCTCTCAAGAGACCTCGGGGAGAGGATACATAGCAAGTAAGAGTAGTGATCTAATAGGAGACATACTAAGAAATTCTAGGGAAGTAAATATTGAATCTCTCGAGGAAAAGAACATCAAAAGCGTAGCGCTTAGAGTCCTTGAGTTTCTCAAAGGCGCCGAAAAGATGCCTGAGTTCGCTGTGTCTATAGGAAACTCTCTTAAGGTTCTCATAAATGGCAGCAGTGAAGTAGCTGAAGTAAATGATGTTAAAGTAGTCAAAAATGCAAAGAATATTGTCCTAAAGACAAATAAGACAAAGTTAGTTGCAAAGTCTCCAAAAAATATCGTTTTCAGAGCGTCAAATGGCCTGAAGGCAGTTATATCTGGGAATAATATAGTTTCAGAAGGGTGCGTCATAAAGGAAAAAAGCCTTGTGACGAGAGGTATCGTTGCTAAGGATGAAGACCTAGCAAGCCAAGAGGCAGCTAAGATCTTTAGCAGAATTGCAAACGCTTTGGAGGAGGATGGCTTTCATCAGGAAGAATAAATGATTTACAAAATGTCGCTAAGAAAGCCATGTATTTCAATGTGGGGATGAATTGAGGAAAGAGGTTAGCCAAGTTCCTGCGAGGGATAAAGAATAAGGGGGTGCTGGCACACACCACGCATGCCCGATGAGGAGCAATGCCAAGAGAGCGCATAAACATCCCACAAAGAATCCCCGCCCTTCAGTGCGGGGCAGGTCACTTTTGTTATATCTAAGTGACTTTCCTGGGAAGACTATCTTCTAGCTTCTAAACACTATCTTAGGCTATTCTCTAGGACTTTTCTTTGAGAGATCCCCTTTTAAGGGAAACTGTTTTAAGCAGCTCCGCTATTAAGGAGACCGTAATCTTTGACGAAGACTGTTGGGTGAGTGTATCATGGAGATAGTATTTGTCGAGGCGTACAAAGAGTTCGGAGGTCTTGTAAAGGGTATCCTAAAGGAGATAGCAAAGTTCGCTGGAGAGATATTTGATGTGGATGAAAATGCAGGAATATATACCAAGATTAAGTCGCGTCATATGGAGTTCTCAAGCTATCATGATAATCTTGGCTCATATCTCGTTGTGTATAAAAAAGACCTTGGCATCGTCCTCGAAAAAGAAAAATATATACTATTGTCTGATGGAAACGTGATAAATGTTGACTTATGGGACTATATAACTTATGAGCTTGCGAATACTGCCTTAAAAGATGTAGATCCAGAGGTTATAGAAAAAATAACGGGCAAAGAACTATTACTCGAAGAGGAGTTTGGCGATTACGTTGAGTTATCCTTCGATGGAATGAACATGAGGATTTATGAAAATAAAACACAGATCACATTGCCAAATATGAAAATATCTGAGAGCGAAGAGGTGATCAAGGAACTCCTTTTACGGATGGAGGAGTTCTTGAAATGAGTTATGAGATATTTGACAAGTATTACAAGGAATATGACTTATGGTACTACGAAAATAAAATAATCGCCGAGAATGAGCTCTTAGCTCTAAGGGTTCTGAAACCAGAAGGTTTAGGTCTAGAGATAGGGGTTGGAACAGGGTATTTTGCAGAGAAATTGAACATACAAGTTGGTATAGATCCCTCACGAAACATGTTGAAAATAGCAAGGTCTAGGGGCATAGAGGTCGTTCAAGCGTTTGGAGAGCGTCTTCCCTTTAGAGAGAAGGTATTCGACTACGTTTACATTATAGTGACAATATGTTTCGTCAAAGATCCACTGAAAGTGTTAATGGAGGCATATAGAGTTCTAAAGGACGAGGGGAAGCTTATAGTAGCATTCATTCCAAGGGATTCCTCTTGGGGTAGATATTATTTGGAGAAGAAAAAGAACAGTGTGTTTTATAAGCATGCAAGGCTGTACTCTCTGAACGAAGTAGTTAATCTCATACGATTAGCAGGTTTTAGGATCATAAGGAGTATTTCCACATTACATTTTCACCCCGAGGACCCCCCTAGGCTGGAATATCCTAAAGAAGATACTAACGGGGGTTTCGTTTGTCTGCTTTCTGAGAAGGTTTAATTCGAAGTAAGCGCATAAAGGAGAGGATCTAAGCGAGAACAATGAAACAATTTAAACAGGAGGCTCTCACTCGTGAACTTCAAGAGGATGCAGTGCCTCGTTGAATATAAGGTCAAATGACATGGGATCCCCGTGATTTATGTTAACCTGAGGAATTTCTCTCGCACATGCCTTGCATGTGGGGGTCTGCTAATACCCCAGAGGGACAGTTAATGAAGTGCTCTTCCTGTGAGCTTGTCGAGGATAGGGATTTTTATCGCAGCCTTAAACCCTCGATGCGAGGCATTAGAGGCTCCCCCGAAAGGGTTAGAGGTCTCGAGGGAAAAATCTCCCGATGAGGGGCCGATGAATGCCAATCCCTATGGGATCATGGCAATAGAGAGGCAGAGAGTGAGAGTAAAATTCCACGAGATCACACTAACCACCTCGTAGGGAGAACCCCATTACCATATCTATTAGACTGTTCACAGAGGTGTTTTTAGAAAGCTTATTTAAAGGTAAAGTACATATGTTAATTGTCGATATGCTTAACCAATCATATCGAGGTGTGATCCTTGATACTAAAGGATCGTTATGGGAGACCACTCATTGAGCTCAGGATCTCCGTGACTCAGAGGTGTAATTATTCGTGTATCTTTTGTCATAGGGAAGGCATTGGAGAAAACAGAAAGGAGATAGACATTAACTCATGGAAAAGAATATTTGAGGCCTCAAAGAAGCTTGGAATAAGGAAAATAAAGATAACTGGAGGTGAACCTCTGCTTTATCCCCACATCTTGGAGTTCATAAGGCTTGCAAAGACATACTTTGATGAGGTCTCGCTAACGACAAACGGTTACTTACTTGAGGAGCTTGCTCAGGATCTCAAGGAGAGTGGTATAGATAGGATAAATGTCAGTCTTCACTCACTTAATAGGAATATATACAAGAGGATAACCGGGGTAGATGGATTAGAAAAAGTTCTCAGGGGAATTAAGCTTGCGAAGAAGCTGGGGATATCCATAAAGATAAACGTCCTTGTTCTCAAGGGGATAAACGATACTGAAGTTGAGGATTTCATAAAGTTCGCACGTGATAACATGATAGACATGCAGTTCATAGAATACGAACCTCTTCTTGGACTTAGTGATGAGTATCATATCTCGTTAGACTTCATCGACAGGATACTTGAAAAAAGGGCTATAGCTATCAGGATAAAAAGGAGACACTACAAAAAGTCCTACCTCGTACCCCCATGGATAGACGTCCTGCACACCTGGCACAGCAAGGAGACGTGTATGGGATGTACAAGGCTTAGGATAACTCCTGATGGTCGTGCATATCCGTGTATATATCGCGGATCAGAGACAATAGACCTACTTGACGATCCAGAGAAAGGAATTTTAGAAGCAAATAACTTAAGAAGACCCTTTTGGAGGTAATTGTTATGCCGATAGTTGATATTTCAGAAAAGTTTGAGGTCAGAAGAGAGGCCATAGCAGAAGGATATATAAAGCTTAGAAAGGAGACTATAGAAGCAATAAAGAAGAACGAGATTAAGAAAGGGGATCCCTTTGAGACAGCAAGGGTAGCAGCATCCCTTGCTGTTAAGAACACACCCAACATAATCCCATACTGTCATCCAATACCAATTGAAAACGTGAGAATAGAATTTGAGCTTAAAGGTGATGGCATCCTTGTGAGATGTCATGTTAAAGCCACAGCAAAAACTGGTGTGGAAATGGAGGCTCTTGTGGGAGTTTCTGTGGCATTACTTACCATATGGGACATGGTGAAATACTTAGAGAAGGATAAGGAGGGGCAATATCCCTACACGGAGATAAGAGGCATAAGAGTTGTGAGCAAGGTGAAGGACGATGGATCACCACGAGCATGAAGAAGCTGCTAAGGAAAAGTTCAAGAGTGTTAGGGTGTCTGTTATAACGATATCTGACACGAGGACTGAAACTGAGGACGTAAGTGGGAGAATAATTATAGAATTACTTCAGAAAAGTGGACATAAGATCTTTAAATATACTATTTGCAAGGATGACGTGTATGAAATCAGAAGAGCTGTACTTGACGCGTTAAGGGGGTCAGATGTCATAATAACTAATGGAGGAACGGGAGTATCGTTAAGAGATGTTACAATAGAAGCTATAAGACCCCTTTTTGACAAGGAGATAGAAGGGTTTGGCGAGATATTCAGATATCTCAGCTATAAGGAGATAGGCCCTAGTGCAATACTTTCTAGGGCAATGGCCGGTGTTATAGGAGATAAGGTTATATTTTGCCTACCAGGATCAAAGAACGCGGTGAGACTCGCTGTTGAGAAGCTGATAATACCAATAATCCCTCATGTCCTATATGAGGTGAGAAAACATGAGACCATTTAAACGTTTGATCAGTGCAGCTGATGCTTTTAACATCCTTATGGAAAACGTCAGACCTATAGAGGACACAGAGGAAATAGATATACTGGCGGCATTGAACAGGGTACTTGCCGAGGATGTTACTGCATCAATAGATGTTCCTCCTTTTGATAGGGCTGCAGAAGATGGATACGCTGTAAAGGCCGAGGACACGTTTGGAGCATCAAGAATAAACCCCAAAACTCTAAGGATCGTGGGAAGGGTTCTTGCTGGAGAAGAACCAAAAGTAAGGGTTTCCCATGGAGCTGCTGTGGAAATAGCTACTGGGGCCATGATACCAGAAGGTGCTGATGCTGTTGTTCCTGTAGAGGAAACAGAGTTATCTGAGGACGGAAAGCACGTAATAATATATCGGGCAGTTCATCCAGGTTATGACGTGTCAAAGAGGGGAGAAGACATAAAGAAGGGGGACCTTGTCCTAAGAAGAGGCACACTGTTGAAACCAGCTCAGATAGGGGTCCTTGCAGCCTTGGGACTCACGAAAGTGCGTGTGTATAGAAAGCCCAAGGTGGCAGTTATCCCTACGGGAGATGAGGTCATAAGTCCGGGAAAACCCTTACCAAAGGGAAAAATTTACGACGTGAACACATACACGTTATCATCAATTATCATAGAAAACGGAGGAGTTCCTATAATTATTGAGAGTGTTCCAGACGATATCGAAGACCTGAGGAAAGCATTAGATAAGGCACTTCATGAAGCTGATATCGTGATATTTTCTGGTGGCTCTTCAGTTGGTGTTAGAGACTTCCTTCTGGATATATTCTCTGAGAGAGGTAAAATTTTATTCCATGGGGTTAAGATAAAACCTGGGAAACCGACGCTGGCAGCTATAATTGATGAAAAGCTCGTCATGGGCTTTCCAGGGTATCCCACATCATGTCTGAGTAATGCATACTACTTTTTGGTTCCTGTACTTCGAAAGATTGCAAGATTGCCTGAGAAAAAGTGGAGAATTGTGAAAAGCAAGATGGGTCATAGGATAACGTCAACGCTTGGGAGAATGCAGATATTACCTGTCAAAATAAAAGGAGATATTGCAGTGTCTGTATTCAAAGAGTCAGGAGCAATAACAAGTCTGTCAAATGCAGAAGGTTTTATTTTTATACCAGAAGATGTCGATCTCGTAGAGAAAGGCGACGAAGTGGACGTTTACATGCTAACGGAGTAATCAAGGTGATAAAATGCCACTTCCAATGCTTTACATTAGAGGATACTCAGGGAGTGGCAAGACAACGCTAATAGCTAAGTTATTGTCTGATCTCTCAAAAAAGTACAAGATCATAGTATTAAAAACTAGTAAGAAAGGGTTTGATGTCTCAGGAAAGGATACAGACGTCCTTTTTAAGTCAGGGGCATATATGGTTATCGGTCTTTCTGAAGGTCAGATGATCTTACGACATAGAGGGGTATCGAATGGTATATTAAAAAAGATACTAGAGAAAGAGGATGTTGACCTCGTGATAGTCGAAGGGTTAAAAGAAGCACAAGGGCCAAATATTGCACTATCGGAGGAGTTCATCGATGAGGACACTCTTGCACTGTATACTGGAGACAATTACGGAGAAGTTTTAAAGAAAGTGATAGAAATTATAGAAATCGGAAGGATCTACAAAGGCTTACCTGGACTTGATTGTGGAAAATGCGGTTATACATGTTGGGAGCTTGCTAAAAGAATCTACAATGGTGAGAATTTGGAGTGTAAAGTACTTAAACAGAGAAAAGAATTGGAAGTATTGGTGAATGGAAAACCCTTGGCATTGAATCCCTTTGTTGTAAAGATCTTTAAGGGGGTGATTGTCGCAATTCTAAAGGAGCTGAAAGGATATGAAGGAGGGCATGTCGTCATTAGATTTGAGGATAGAAGTAAAGGTCTACGTGAAGAAAAATGATACTTTAGTGTTTGGACCTGGAACATATAAACTTCTGAGGCTCATTGATGAAACAGGAAACATCAGTGAGGCATGTAGGAGGCTTAAGATATCTTACAAGAAGGCTCTTAGGCTTATAAGCAACGTGGAAAAGCGCCTAGGAGTACAGATTGTGGAAACATTCAAGGGAGGGATTACGAGAGGCGGTGCTAGACTTACTGATGATGGAAAGAAAATCGTTAAGATGTACGGCGATGTCCTCAGAACAGTAGATCGTGCTCTTAGAGAGTATATCAAAGAGAGGGTTCAGAGATAGGCTTGAAATAGTTGATATCTCTTTCAGCATCTTGTAGTTCATTGATGCCCTCTTTAATGATGGACACATCTCCTTGAATCTTTATTGGAGTGCCTTCATGTATCATGTATTCAGTTGTAACATATGATACTAGGAGTATTGTAAGTGAGATTGTCAGGAATATCAATCCTATGCGTAACAAATTTATTGACTGGTTTGCGTATTCTTTCATAACGATCACCAGCTAGGTCATGGGATGAACCCTATTAAATGTGTTCTCATAACAATATTAGTTGTGATAACTATGAAGCTCGATGAAATAGATGCGAAGATCTTAGAGGCATTGCTTCGGGATGGAAGGATCTCTTACAGACTGTTAGCTAGGGAGTTAAACATAAGTCCACCTACAGTTAGCAGTAAAATAGAAAAGCTTCTTGAACTTGGCGTAATAAGGGGCTATACAGCAATAATTGATCATACAAAACTTGGTCAAATGCTGGTGTTCATAGTTATGGAGAAACTTCCTGATGACATATCCCAGCTAGAGCCGATAAGGATCGTTTACAAGACTGCAGATGGTAGATATCTTGCAATATCCACAGTTTATGGTCTTGAGGAGCTTTATGATGTACTTTCTCATCTTAGAGAGTCCGGTGTGGAGTTCGATTATTACATTACAGTAGGAGAACCAATAAAGGATGAACCCTTGGTTAGAATAAGGAAAAACTTATCTGTAAGAATCCGATGTGCAAATTGTGGAAACATAATTGAGGGAGAACCCATAAAGAAAGTGATTATGAGAAAAATCTATTACTTCTGCAGCGAGGAATGCCTTAGAGAGTTCAATAGGTATTGAGTGGTGGTTCTATGGGACTAGATCAGGTAGACATAGATGTTCTAAAAAACCTTATTATTAACAGTAGAATGACAATATCGGAGATAGCAAAGCGTATAAGTAGAACTATAGCCAAGACAACCGTGCACTATAGAATACAGAAGCTTGAGAAAGAGGGGATTATAAAGAAATACACAGTAGAATTGAACTATGATAAGCTAGGATACCCAGTACTTGCTTACATTCTTGCGACATACGATCCAAACGTCAAGATATCTCAAAAAGATCTCATAAAGAGGATTTCCAAGATACCAGGAGTTGAAAGGGTGTATATAGTCACAGGAGACTGGGATCTTATAATAGAAGTTAGAGCAAAGAGCGTAAGAGAGCTTGGTGATCTTATAGTGGACAGACTCAGGGTAATGCCAGGAATACTAAGGACAATGACGTGTATAGTATTGCATTCTGCAGGAGACGGTCCTTTGAACATACTAGAAAACTTAAAATGGGAAAAGGGGCAGGAGACTTTATGAATTTCGTTGTGTGTCATCGCGTAGGCGTGTCATGGAAGGCCACGCGCCAAAATACTCTCCAAAACAATGGGGGTAGTGCCGTTGGCCTTGACAGACACTAGTAAAGCC